>JAGRMV010000329.1 GCA_020441045.1 Deltaproteobacteria bacterium
ATATGGTCACTTACGTAAAGTCGTGCAAGGTGGTTCAGAGCGTGCCCGTGCCAAGCATTTAGCCCGTGGCAAACTCTTGCCTCGTGAGCGTGTCGAGCGTTTGCTGGATGTGGGTACGCCATTTTTAGAAGTGGCACCGATGGCCGCGCATGATATGTATGGCGAAGAGATTCCAGCGGCGGGCGTGATTGCGGGTATCGGTCGTATCAATGGTATTGAGTGTATGATCGTCTGTAATGATGCCACGGTAAAGGGCGGCACTTATTACCCAATGACAGTCAAAAAACATCTGCGTGCGCAAGAAATCGCGCAAGAAAACAATTTGCCTTGTGTCTATTTGGTGGATTCAGGTGGCGCTAACTTACCCAATCAAGATGACGTGTTCCCTGATAAAGAGCACTTTGGTCGCATCTTCTTTAATCAGGCCAATATGAGTGCTGCAGGTATTCCTCAGATTGCTGTGGTCATGGGCAGCTGTACGGCTGGCGGGGCTTATGTACCAGCGATGAGTGACGAGTCTATTATCGTCAAAGACCAAGGCACCATCTTTTTGGGTGGTCCACCATTGGTCAAAGCGGCGACAGGCGAAGAAGTTACTGCCGAAGACTTGGGCGGCGGCGATGTGCATACCCGTCTGTCAGGGGTCGTCGATCACTTAGCACA
>JAGRMV010000330.1 GCA_020441045.1 Deltaproteobacteria bacterium
CTTTTTTTAGATAAAATGATCGGGAAATATGGTTATTCTTCGGTAGTATGATCAAACCTTTTGTTATCTTAGCCAACATGATTAGCCAGTTATATCTATAACGTTTATAATTTACTTTCCCATCTATTGTAATTCTTAGCGGAGCTTGCTATATTAACGCTGCTTCTTATTAGTCGCTTGTATCTTCATTTTGTTAAAGTAATGATGATTCAATAGCACATTCAAATAAGAGTAAAACTAGGTAAAGTAATAATTTTACCGCTAAAGGCTTGCATTTTATATCAAATATTGTATAATGCTGTCCTTTACACCCATAGGCGATTGGCTCAATTGGTAGAGCATCGGTCTCCAAAACCGAGGGTTGTAGGTTCGAGTCCTACATCGCCTGCCATCTTCTTATCACATCTTTGTTATACCTCACCATCTCCGAAGCGAGTTCTTTATGAGCAATGATCAAGATAACCTCGAGACTAAGTTATCTGATGCCAAGGCGGGTGCTGGTGGAATGCTGTCTAAAGGTAAGCACATCTCAGCGGGCAATCAAACAACTGCTGTTGAAGTGGCTAAAACAGGCTCAATAAAAGATGTGGTACTGTGGCTACTTGCCGCAGCAGTATTAATCGGGGCGACGTTAGTTAATCAGTATTTACCT
>JAGRMV010000331.1 GCA_020441045.1 Deltaproteobacteria bacterium
TTATCAAGTTGATGCGTCAAGAACTAAAGCCGTCATCCTTTCGCTTATGGCGTCAGCGTGTCGCCAACCGTGCAACTAAGCATCAAGCCAAGCGCCCGTTTGATGTTGGTCGCGCTTATTGCAAAACCCAATATAAGCCGCGCTAGTTATTTAGCTTTATTGATGTAATAGCCAGTTATTTACAGTTAATGTTTTAAAACCAGTTATTTAAATGCTAACAATATGCATTAAGAACCTTTTTTATTAAACTTTTATACAAACCTCAATTAGGTAGCTCAATTATGATTAGCCCCTCTAAACCGTATCTAATCGCTCCTTCTATTTTATCTGCTGACTTTGCCAGACTGGGTGAAGAAGTAGAGCGTGTATTAGAATCGGGTGCGGATGTCATCCATTTTGACGTAATGGACAACCATTATGTGCCCAATCTAACTTTTGGTAGCATGATATGTAAAGCGCTGCGCGACTATGGTATTGAGGCGCCTATCGATGTCCACCTGATGGTGTCGCCAGTCGATAGTATGATTGAGCAGTTTTTAGAGGCGGGTGCGAGTGTAATCACCTTTCATCCAGAAGCCAGCGCCCATATTGACCGCTCTTTGCAGCTTATCAAAGATGGTGGGGCTGAATGTGGCTTGGTATTAAATCC
>JAGRMV010000332.1 GCA_020441045.1 Deltaproteobacteria bacterium
AGCGGCTTAGTAAGGGTCGGGCGGCGGCTGTGGCCCGCAGGTGTCGTACTCGTAGCAGCTGAGGGTGGTTGGGTTTTCGCTGTTGTACCCAGCCATCCGCATCGCCGTGTCCGTGCAGTGCCCGATGATCGACAAGATCATCGCGAGCATGATGCACCACGACATGATTGGTCCCAGCCCCATGCTGGCATCTTAGGCCCGAGCAGTTGTGCTGGTCGAGTGCCGCGCGCTACTGGATATTCGGAACGGGGCTGAAGAATATTCGGAACGTATTCGGAAGGACGCAGGCCGATTAACTCAACTTGTTGATTTTATGGCTCCCCGGGACGGGCTCGAACCGCCGCCCGTTCATCTCGAAGGCGACCTGGGCAACGTCGTGGCTCCACCCGTACATGAAGCCGCTGGCCCCGTAGCGGGTCAGGGTCTTCTCGATGTCCGCGCGCGACTTGTCGCTGCTGACCTGGGTGCGTTCTGCGTATTGGGCCATCACCCCTCCCCCAGCGCGCCGCGCTTCCATTCTTCGACAGCATTTCGAATCTCAGCAGCGGCGAGCATCGCGGCGGTCGTTTGTTCGTGTCCGTCGCAGTCGCATCCATGGCCTTGCATCAGATGCCATGCGGCTTCTGATAACTGACGTAGAACCTCGGA
>JAGRMV010000333.1 GCA_020441045.1 Deltaproteobacteria bacterium
AACTTCTTTATTGAAGACTGTACACGATAAAACCTTTATAACAATAGTAAATAATGGGAGTTGTAAGCAGGTTAGTTCCTATTTAGATGACCTCTTTGCCCACGGACATATTGATGAGTTAATCCACACAGCTAATATTGGGAAAATTAATTCTGTCATAAAAGGTTTAAAGGGACATAGTTTTGAATTGGTCACTATTGCCGATGCTGATGTGCTTTTTCTTTCTGGTTGGCAAAAGGCTACATATGATGTATTTAATGCCTTTCCTAAAGTAGGCGTTGTAGGACTTGTTCCTCAATTTAAGCTCTATGCTGATCTTTCCAGTAATGTGCTCTTTGATTTTTTTTGGTCGAAAAAAATGGCTTTCAGAGCAGTGAAAGATCCAGAGGCTATGAGAAATTTTTATCAAAGCATAGGTTGGAAGTCAGATTATAATCAAGATTATTTGAAAGTTCATCTCACGTTATCCACTGCTCAGGGTATGGAAGCCGTTGTAGGCTCTGGACATTTTGTTGCCACCTATCGGGGTGATGTGTTGAATCAATCGCCTTCAGAGTATTATTCTTATAAAATGGGTTCCGCTCTTAGACACTATTTTGATGCGCCTGTCCTTAAAAGTGGTGGTTACAGACTTACCA
>JAGRMV010000334.1 GCA_020441045.1 Deltaproteobacteria bacterium
CTCCCTCTCCCTCAATGGCGGAAGCCGGAGAACCCCCACGGCCAGACGGTGAAAAAGATCCTCCCGGAAGCGACCGGCTTGTATTTCTGCAGGGAGGTCGCGATTTGTTGCAGCAATGATGCGAACATTGATTTTCTTTGGCTTGGTTGAACCGATGCGGGTAACTTCCCGCTCCTGAAGTACCCGCAGCAACCGAACCTGCATGGACAAAGAGAGTTCGCCGATCTCATCCAAAAACAATGTGCCGCCGTCAGCGGACTCAAAGTAGCCAACCTTGGCCACCCCGGCCCCGGTAAATGCACCTTTTTCATGGCCAAACAATTCTGCATCAATCAGCTCTGGCGGAATTGCTCCGCAGTTGACAGCCACAAAAGCTTGCTCAGCTCTTGAACCAGCATAATGGATTGCCCTCGCGAACAGCTCTTTGCCCGTTCCGGATTCTCCTTGGATCAGCACTGGAACATGGTGCTGCGCCAAGCGGTAGGCCATCGCCACGGTGCGTTTCATGATGGCGCAGCGATGCACGATGGCCGTAAAAGCAGGCGTCTCGGGGGGGAGGCCCTGCATGAGACGAACAATGGTGTCGTCCGTATCACGGCCCGGACTTGGC
>JAGRMV010000335.1 GCA_020441045.1 Deltaproteobacteria bacterium
GAACTTAGGGCTGTTTCGGATTCGCAAAATCCAAGGCGCACTGTTTTCAAATGTCGGTAATACCACCCATACCGTGCAAGAGCAGGCAGACCGAAAAGCAGGGTTGATCACTGATGTGTCAGGTTTTATGGACCTTTTTGACCCGCGCGATCTAAAAGCCGATGTCGGCTATGGTCTGCGTTTGCATATTCATTATTTTGGCGTCTCGCCTAGCTTGATTTCATTTGATGTTGCCCGGTCAATCACAGAAAAAGGCTATGGATATTTATACTATCTAGGAGTCAACCAAACCTTTTAACAAAAGGTGAAAAGGTGCCAGGGGTGCCAGTCCGCCCCTGGCACCTAAGTGGAATTGGTAACAATGGTGAGAATGTGTTATTTTTGTATCTTTATGACGAAAAAACAAACGCTATTGGCTTTTATGATGTTCTTGTTGGTGCCTGTGTTGGTGCATGCAGATCAGGCCAAACAGGTGGGGGAGCATTTTGGTATTTATATTATCAACGATGCAAGAAGCATTCCTGGTGATCGCGCAGTGATCCAAAAACAGCGTTCAGGTGCAGATTACGCCGTGATGTACTATTGGCGTAATCTGGATA
>JAGRMV010000336.1 GCA_020441045.1 Deltaproteobacteria bacterium
CCAATGTTTCGGTGCTCAGGCTTAACAAATATTTTCTTCTCAGAATCCTGCCACACTTGATCGCCAAATTGTACAATCCCTTTTGCATTGGTTCTTAGCCCAGCAATAACTTCCATCAAACTTGTTTTTCCAGAACCGGAATGACCAAAAATTCCTGTGACTTTTTTTTGCGTAGAAAAATGAACATGAAGTTCAAACATATCCAGCGGCAAAGAAATCTGTAGCGACAATCGATTCATAACTTACGAACGTAAATACTTACTAGACTTTCTACTTAGCATTTCTGTCATAAAAATGGCAAAAAATCCCAACAACAAGGAAATAATAATTAAAACTGTGACTTCCTGCTGGTTCCCTACCTCCTGCGCCGAATAAATCGCACTTGAGAGGGTTTGTGTTTTGCCATGAATGTTACCAGCCACAGTCACGGTTGCACCAAATTCTCCAACAGCCCGTGTAAAGCTCAAGATCGCGGCCGCCATTAAACCTCTAAAAGATAGAGGAAGTGCCACTTTGAAAAAGGTTTGAACAGGGACATAGCCCAGTGTTCTGGCCATTTCTTCTAGCTTGCTATCTACACCCTCAAAAGCAACCTTGG
>JAGRMV010000337.1 GCA_020441045.1 Deltaproteobacteria bacterium
TGCGTTAATCACTGTTTTGATACTGAAATAAATTCAGTATGACGCAGCTTCAATTGCGAGTGATATATCTGTATCAATCACTTATCATCTTTTCAGCTTCGGACAAATCCACACTAACCAGTCGGGAAACACCGGGCTCGCGCATAGTGACACCATTGAGTTGGTTGGCGATTTCCATTGTGACTTTGTTGTGGGTGACGAACAAAAACTGGACTTTATCCGACATTTCTTTAACCATTTGTGAAAATCGACCGACATTGGCATCATCCAGAGGCGCATCAACCTCATCCAGCATACAAAACGGAGCCGGATTTAGATTGAATATGGCGAAAACCATGGCAACAGCAGTCAGGGCTTTTTCACCACCGGAAAGAAGTTGAATATTGGAAATTCGTTTGCCCGGAGGCCGTGCCATAATGGATATTCCGGTGGTCAGTAAATCATCGCTGGTGAGTTCGAGATAACAATGTCCGCCACCAAAAAGTTTTGGAAATAAAGTTTTGATATTGGAATTAATCGCTTCAAAAGTGTCTTTAAACAAGGTTCTTGTTTCTTTA
>JAGRMV010000338.1 GCA_020441045.1 Deltaproteobacteria bacterium
CAGCCAGAGGAAGGTTGTGAAAACGGCTGAACTGTTCATGGCCTTCTTTGGTCATATAGAACTTCAGTGTTCTGGATTCCGTTTTTCGAAGGTCAACCAGAATCAACCCATCTACGCAATTTTGAAATTCTGGATCCACGTTAAAGCCTATGATTTTACCCCCAAGTTTAAGGTAGTGCTTAAGAAGAACGGGTACACCTTGGTATTCCATCTCATAATCAGAAATCATCTCGGAAACATCCTCAATCTCTTGGATGAATGTATACAAAAGTGATTCTTCCATCTCTTTAAGTTTCATTTTCCCTTTGGGTGGGGAAATGGGTTTAACTTGACGAGAAAGCGCATCATCAAAGGTAAACCTTTTGACGTAATCCATAATGAGGTGCTTTGAAAAATTTGAGTATTCGTTGGAGATGCTGACTGTGCCAAACAATGTGTGGTATTTGGGATTGTGAACCACAAATTTTGCAATGCCTTTCCAGAGCATCAATAAAGAGGCATAATCCTTTTGATATTTTGTTCGTATAAATGATCGACCTAACTCAAGT
>JAGRMV010000033.1:0-8975 GCA_020441045.1 Deltaproteobacteria bacterium
CCAATCTTTCCAAAGGGCAAGAATATTCGTTGATTTGGTTGCAAGTTGCTTTGCAAGATCAAAACGGGTTTTCCTATCGGAAAATATATGATTTCAATGAGTTAGCCTCAATATTGCAACAGCCGCAGCTGCCGCCAGCTGTGCAAATGAGCATTGCGTTAGATATTGATATTTCTGGATCTGAACTTATCCTGCCCCCATTTGAAGGAACCTTGCAGATGATAGGGGTAGGATTTCATGAATCTGTTATCTTCTCGGGTCTGTTAAACTGCCAATAAATCCTTGACTTTTGCTTATAAGTCGTATTAAAACAACGCACTTTAAGGAAAAAGATGATGACATTACAAAAAAGTTACACACAAAAAAAATCAGAAATTCAACACGATTGGTTCGTTGCTGATGCTACAGATCAGGTATTGGGTCGTTTTGCGAGCAAGATTGCACACGTTCTTCGTGGCAAGCATAAGCCAACCTATACACCGCACATGGATGGTGGTGATTTCGTTGTTGTGACCAATGCTGAAAAAGTAAAATTTACTGGCAATAAACTTAATGCTAAAAAATATTACAATTTCACAGGTTTTCGTGGTGGTTTGAAAGAGCAAACCGCTAAACAGATGATCCAGGAAACTCCTGAAGATGTTCTTACACTCGCAGTGCGTGGCATGTTGCCAAAAGGTCCACTGGGTCGCCAAATGTTATCAAAACTCAAAGTATATGCTGGTAATGAGCACCCTCATACCGCGCAACAACCTAAAGAATTAGTATAAGGTGGAATAAAGAAGATGCCTAAAGCTCATTATAAATTTACTGGAGTCGGAAAAAGAAAAAACGCGATTGCACGTGTTTACATGAATAAAGGCGATGGCGCAGTATCCGTAAATCGCCGTGACTTCGAAGAATATTTCCCAACCCAAATTCAGCAAATGAGTGCGATGCGTGCGTTGAATTTAACCAGTACCCGCGGTAAGTACGACATCTATGTCCGCGTTATTGGTGGGGGTGTAAGTGCGCAAGCGGAAGCTGTCAATTATGGTATTTCAAAAGCGCTTTTGGAAGTAGATCCAGAGCTTCGTACAGTACTTAAACCCGCAGGCTTTTTGTCACGTGATGCCCGTATTAAAGAACGTAAGAAATACGGACAGCCTGGTGCACGTAAAAAATTCCAATATTCAAAACGTTAATATTGGCAATATATGTTTGTTTAAAAGGGAGACCTATGGGTCTCCCTTTTTTGTTTTATTCAGATGGGCATACCCAAAAAAAGTGAGGCTGGCTTAAAAAACTTCCAAGATAGAAGTTGTTTTTCGTATCGAAAAAGGCTACTGTGTTTTTCCATGGTGATGAAGTTGTTTCTTGGAATCATTATGGGTTTCCCAACATTCCATGGTCCCTTCTTGCTACGAAATAAGGCGTTTGCTATTTTTAAGATAAGCCGCTGGTCTGTATTTTGAAGATAAGTGGATAGTGTATTGAAGTAAAGAACCCAGAAGCTGTTTTGGCATGATTGCTGTGTTGCGGGCGGTTTTTGGGCACAAGGTAAGTCTAGGTATGCATTTTAAGGCTTACGTGACTTGCGTAAAAAATTTGTGGGTGTGAGATGAGTCAGACAAAATTTATATTTGTAACAGGTGGTGTGGTTTCTTCTTTAGGGAAAGGAATTGCAACTTCTAGTATTGCGACCTTACTCGAATCACGTGGATTAAAAGTAAGTATTCAAAAGATGGATCCTTATATCAATGTTGATCCTGGAACGATGAGTCCTTTTCAACATGGTGAAGTCTATGTCACCAAAGATGGCGCTGAAACCGATTTGGATCTTGGCCATTATGAGCGCTATACCAATGCTGAAATTCTTAAGACAAGTAACTTTACCACCGGGCAAGTATACGATTCGGTGATTGCCAAAGAACGCCGTGGTGATTATTTGGGGGCAACCGTGCAAGTGATCCCACATGTAACCGATCGAATCAAAGAACTGATCCATGCCAATATCAAAGATGCTGATATTGCATTGGTGGAAGTTGGTGGCACTGCAGGTGATATTGAGAGTTTGCCTTTCCTTGAGGCAATTCGACAATTTCGTACAGAGTATGGTCGTGAAAATACCTTGTATATCCATTTGACATTGGTGCCCTATTTAAAAGCTGCTGGGGAAGTCAAGACCAAACCAACACAACATTCTGTCAAGACATTACAATCGATTGGGATTCAACCGGATATTTTGCTTTGTCGAACAGAGCGGTTGTTAGATCCAAAAATCAAAGAAAAGATTGGTTTGTTTTGTAATGTTGCATCCGATTGTGTCATTACTGCTAAGGATGTCGAAACGACGTATGAAATTCCGATTGTCTTTCAAAGAGAAGGATTGGATCAGAAAGTTATTGATTTGCTGCAAATTTGGACACGACAATCCGATACGTCGCAGTGGGAAGAAGTCGTACATCGAATCAAGAACCCTAAAAAATCAGCCCATATTGCTATCGTAGGGAAGTATGTTGACTTGGTTGATTCATATAAGAGCTTACATGCCTCGCTGATTCATGCAGGTATTGCAAACTATGCCAAGGTAGAGATTACCTATGTTGACTCTGAAGAAATTGAAAAACAGGGTATGGGCCAACAGTTTGATGAAGTGGATGCGATTTTAGTACCGGGTGGTTTTGGGCATCGTGGTGTTGAAGGTAAAATCCAGTCGATTCAATATGCGCGTGAGAATAACCTGCCATTTTTTGGTATATGTTTAGGTATGCAATGTGCTGTGATTGAGTTCGCAAGACATAAAGCGGGCATTGCAAAGGCCAATTCGCTCGAGTTTGATGAAAACGCCAAAGATGCAGTGATTTCAATTATGGAAGATCAAAAAAAGGTCACCAAAAAAGGTGGGAGTATGCGTTTAGGCAGTTACCCTTGCACAGTGGCAAAAGGCTCACATGCATATCGTATTTACGGTACAGACAAGATTTCAGAGCGGCATCGCCATCGTTTTGAGGTGAATGATCAATATGTCGAAACTTTAAAGCAGGCGGGACTTACGATCTGTGGTACAGGTCCCGAAAACGGTTTGGTAGAAATGGTGGAAATCAAAGAGCACCCGTGGTTTATTGGCGTGCAATTTCATCCAGAATTTCAATCGAAACCGACACAAGCGCATCCGCTTTTTAAAGACTTTATTCGTGCTGCCATTGAGCATCAAGAGCAAGCGCAAGCTCTAAGGGAAAATCCTGACAAATAAGCCGCATATCGGCTTGTGCCAAGTCTATACGAAAATCATGCCAAAATAAGCTTTCTAACTATTTGTAATTATTTGGTAAATGTAAAAAGTTTATCACCCTGTTTACATTGGTTGTTCGAAGGTGGTACTCTTAGGGTAGAGAGAGTGTACATATGGCCATTGAATTAAAGCAAAGTTTAAAATTATCGCAGCAGTTGGTGATGACTCCACAACTGCAACAAGCCATCAAACTGTTACAGCTTAATCGCATAGAATTGGCCCAGCATTGTCAAAACGAGCTTTTGGAAAACCCTATTTTAGAAGAATTCGATTTACGCATGGACATGCCTGATGACGAGCAAACCAAAGAAAAAAAACTCGATCGTGCCAATAACGAGCAGTCTGAGGTGCATGCCAATTCTCAACAAGGAACCGAAGACATCAACTGGGAAAATTACTTAAACAATCACTCTAAGCGTCCAGAAGAGCGTATCAATCGTATACGTGGGAAAGATGATTTACCTGCATTCGATGCAAATATGACCAAAACCGAGAACTTGTTTGATCATCTGATGTGGCAGGTGCATATGTCTAAGTTCAACGAAAAAGAAACTGAAATTGCAACTTCGATCATTGGCAATATTGATGAAAGTGGCTATTTGGCATCGCCGATTGAGGATATTGCGCTTAAACGTAACTTTGATTTGGCATTGGTAGAAAAAGTATTATTGAAAATCCAAGAATTTGATCCCTTGGGTGTCGGAGCCCGAGATTTACGAGACTGTTTGCTCATTCAGGCTAAATATTTGCCAGAAGGAGAATTGGTTCGTGAAGTCATTGCACATCATCTCGAGGATATTGAAAAGAAAAAGTATGAAAAAGTTGCGAAGGCATTGCATGTAGGTGTCCCTCGTATTGTTGCGTGTGTTGAGACGATTCGAACCTTGGACCCTCGTCCTGGAAGGCAGTTTTTCAATGAAAGCGCGCAGTACATCGTTCCTGATATTTACATCAACATGGTCAATGGTGAGCCTGTGATCGTACAAAATGATGATGGGTTGCCGCGCCTTAGGTTGTCGTCGTACTATCAGTCGTTACTTTCCAATACAAAAGCCTCAGAAAAAGAAAAAGAGTATATTCATGATAAGATGCGCAGCGCTCTTTGGCTGATTCGGTCCATTCATCAAAGACAAAGAACAATTTATAAAGTCACTCAATCCATTGTTCGTATTCAGCGGGAGTTTTTAGAAAAAGGTGTCACCGCGCTTAAACCCATGGTGCTTAAGGATGTTGCCAATGATATTGGCATGCATGAATCAACCGTGAGTCGGGTCACCACCAACAAATATATCCATACCCCGCAAGGGATCTTTGAATTAAAGTATTTTTTTAACTCAGGTATCAAAAGTACGCATGGTGGAGATATGGCCTCCGAAGCGGTCAAATCTAGAATCAAGAAAATTATTGGTAGCGAAGATCCACGTAAACCTTTTAGTGATCAAGAGTTGGTGGAGATTTTGCGCCAAAGTGATGTCGATATTGCCCGTCGAACCGTGGCAAAATACAGAGAAATGTTGGGTATTCTTTCCTCCTCAAAAAGGAAGAATTTGTACCATTAATCAATAAAGCTAGAAAGAAAGGTATATTTTGAAAACAGAAATTATCTTTAAACAAATGGATGCATCAGATGCGGCCAAACAAAAAGTAAATCAAAAATGCAAAAAAATTGAACGTTATGGTCTCACTGCAATGGAATGCCACATTACACTTTCCAATGAACGCCATATTCAAAAAGCAGAAGTTGTGGTCTCTGCAAAAAACTTTCGAGCACATGGCATAGGTAATACGAGCGACCTTTATGCTTCGATTGATCAGGCTTTTCAAAAAGTGGATAAAACCATTCGGCGCTATCACGACCGAAATGTTCGTAATTCGCGGCATGAGCAAGCCCGAGTTTAATAGACTATCTTGATGACATCATTTAACAAAGGCAGGATAGTGCGAATCTGCATTGCAATCGCATGTATTCTGCCTTTGTCACCTGGTACTTTTGCATCGCCCGAGGATTTTGCTGAAGAGGCATCTTTGTTACAACAAAAGTATCAAACCCAATTCCAAGCGTGCCAACAACAAATTCAAAAAGTATTAGAGCCGGCTGTTTCAAAACTAGAGCCTGAAATTCAAAGAAGTGATGGCCATTTTCAAGTGTACCAATTTGAAAAAGATGAAAGCAAGGCTTTAGCATTATTAGGGCAGTTTGATCCCACTAAACTCTTTTTAAGTGACTATGGTGATGAAGAAATATCTTTATATCTTTCTCATCGTTGTCATGGTGATACCTACGAATCTCTTGAACAGGTATATGCTGATTTTGACAAAAAAAATAGATGCAAAAGCTACAATGCTTCCGCACATTTTTTTAGGACGCTTGTATACGCGCTTACAGACTACAATTGGAATTCTGAGACCAAACGTATAGCTAAGCAAGCACTGTTTTCTTACTTAGATCAAAGCACTAAGAAAGAAAATCCAGCAATATCCATGATGGTTAGCCATGTGATTTTAAATAGGTTTCTCGCGGAATCAACCGAATATAAGAGGTATCGCAAAAAAGCTCAAAAGGCGGAAAAAAAATTCAAAAGAGAACTTTTAGCTTTAGAAGATGCAACAAGTCGACTAGATGAAAATATTGAGAAGTTGCCTGAAAAAGATCGAGTTCAGTATGCGTGTGAACTAAATAAAGATTTATTAAATAGTGAACAAAAACTCACTGCAACAGCGAGTAGTGATCTAAAAAAAATTCTTTCTAGATTCTAGTCACGGAACTTTTTTTCTGTCATATCTAAGCTTATATGAAAACAGTTATTGTTTCAGGTGTGTCAGGTTCTGGGAAGTCGGTAGCGTATAAAACTTTTGAAAATCTGGGTTATCACTGTATGGACAACGTGCCTGTACAGATGCTTTCACATTATCAAAGCTATTTTCAACAGTATAAAAATGACTTTGATAAAGTTGTTTTGGTTGTTGATGCTCGTGATACAAGCAGCATCAATACATTGCCAGATGAGATTCAAAAATGGAAAAAGCATGATCAAAGCATTGAAATATTATTTTTGGATGCTCGGGATCATGTGCTGATTCAGCGATACTCTGAAACCCGTCATCGCCATCCACTTTCACCAAAAGGATCTATTGAAGATGGTATCGCCAAAGAACGTGAACTTTTGCAACCCATTCGAGATATTGCCACATTGTATATAGATAGTTCTGATTTTTTGCCACGTGATTTGCGCCAGTACTTGGTCAAACGTTATACAGATACAAAAGACGGAGCACATGGACTTGGTATCACCATCATGTCGTTTGGTTTTAAATATGGCGTCCCATTGAATTCAGACTTGTTGATAGATGTGCGTTTTATTAAAAATCCTTTTTTTGAAAAAGATCTAAAAAGTAAGACAGGGCTTGATCAAGATGTGCAAGACTTTGTCATGCAACAACCCGAAACCATGTTGTTCCTTGATAAAATGACTGCATTGCTAGATTTTTTGATTCCACTGTACGAAAAAGCTGGGAAATCCTATTTACAATTGTCGATTGGTTGTACAGGTGGACAGCATAGGTCTGTAGCGATTGCAGAGTGTCTTGGTGAAAAATACAAGTCCGGTAATCGTGACTTGTCGATTGTTCATCGTGAACAAGAATAGGGTTTTGTTCACGATCAAATTTGGTGCACATTTTTAGGGATTTGATAAGAATAGAGCATGAGCGATCGACAGTTTTTATTTACATCTGAATCTGTAACCGAAGGCCATCCGGATAAAATTTGCGACCAAATTTCTGATGCTTGTCTAGATGCCATTCTTACACAAGATCCAAAGGCACGTGTAGCCATTGAGACCATGGTTGCTACAGGTTTTGTTCATCTGGCAGGCGAGGTTACCACCACTGCTAAAGTTGATTTTACCCAAATCATTCGGGAGACGCTTGCTGAAATTGGATATACCCATGTCGATTACGGAATGGATGCCAATAGCTGCGCGGTTTTGGTTTCTATTGGCAAACAGTCACCTGATATTGCCCAAGGAGTGAACGAAGGTGATGGTATGCACAAAGAGCTTGGTGCGGGAGATCAAGGATTGATGTTCGGTTATGCCTGTGATGAAAATGAAGAACTGATGCCCAACCCTATTTATTATGCGCATCAGTTAACGCGCCAATTGGCAAAAGTTAGAAAAGATCAAACCGTGCCCTTTTTTAGACCAGACGGCAAAGCCCAAGTCACGTTTGTTTATAAGAATGACCGTCCAGTTGCAGTTGATACAATTGTTCTCTCCACACAGCATGATCCTGACATAGAGCATGAAGAAATAGTCACCCAGGTTAAAAAGCACGTGATTGAGCCTGTTTTTGCGGGAAAATGGATTACCGAAGCAACCAAATTTTATATCAATCCCACTGGGAACTTTGTCATTGGTGGTCCGCATGGAGATGCTGGATTGACTGGGCGCAAGATTATTGTCGATACTTATGGTGGCTGGGGACGGCACGGAGGTGGCGCTTTTTCTGGCAAAGATGCGACGAAAGTAGATCGTAGTGCTTCATATGCAGCGCGATATATCGCCAAAAACATAGTGGCAAGTGGGGTTGCACGTATTTGTGAAGTACAATTAGCTTATGCTATTGGTGTGGCAGACCCGGTATCTATATCGTTGGATACATTTGGGACTTCAGCAACAGATGCTGCAAAACTTGAAGAGATGGTGCGCGAGCTTTTCCCGCTTAAACCCAAAGATATCATCGAAAAACTTGATTTGCAGCGCCCTGTTTTTCAAAAGACAGCGAGCTACGGTCATTTTGGACGTGGCAAAGATCAGTTCACTTGGGAGAAAACGGACCAGGTAGAGGCGATCAAAAACTATCTCAAAATCGTCTGATGGATCGAACCAAGGTCGTAGAAAAAAACTTTTTTGATTTCCTGCAAAGTTATCAAAAAAACGCGACCGCGGTTAGCAGTCAGTCTAAAGTTTTAATCAATATCTATACAGCAATGGTGCAAAGTCGCTTACTTGATTATGAGGGACGCGCATTAAAAGCTCTGGATAAAGGGTATTACACCATTGGAAGTGCGGGGCATGAATCCAACGCAGTTTTTGGTACTTTGCTAAAGAAACAAGATCCATGTTTATTGCATTATCGTAGCGGTGCTTTCATGCTAGCTCGGGCAAAGGTGCTCGGTTATGAAAATATGTTGTATGACACACTACTTTCCTTTTGTGCATCGAAACAAGACCCCACCAGTGGTGGAAGACATAAGGTATGGGGTAATAAAACATTGTGGGTCCCGCCACAAACCAGCACGATCGCCTCGCATCTTCCGAAAGCGGTAGGTATGTCTTTTGGTATTGGCAGAGCGCAAAAACTTGGTATCGCAACAAATGTTGCTCAAGATTCAATCGTTTTTGTTAGTTTTGGTGATGCCAGTTGTAATCATGCTTCGGCGCAGACCGCATTCAATGCTGCCAGTTGGTCGGCGTATCAAAATTTGCCAACCCCTATTTTCTTTTTATGTGAAGACAATGGTATTGGAATATCCGTACGAACCCCACATGGTTGGATCGAGTCTCAAATGCGAGCTCGACATAACATAAAATATTTTTTTGCCGATGGTAATAATATTGATGAAGTAATGCAAACGGCTTCTCAAGCAATTGATTTTTGTAGGCAGAAAAAAAAGCCGGTTTTTTTTCACTTAAAAACG
>JAGRMV010000033.1:8985-15026 GCA_020441045.1 Deltaproteobacteria bacterium
TGGTCATGCAGGGAGTGATGTAGAAACCGCGTATCGTTCTATGGCTGAGATTGAAGCGGCAGAGATCAGTGACCCATTGCTGACCAATGCGAGAGTATTGATGGATGCTGGTGTTTTGACGGGGACTGAAATCCATCAGATGTATCAGACTGAGCAACAGCTGATTGCACATCTTTCAAATCAAGCCAGTGCGACTGAACAAATATCATCAGCTGATGAAGTGATGCATGCTTTATATGTCTCAACAGCTGCAGCAGAAACTGTAGTGGATGCTCAAAAAAGAGAAGAACATTTTGCGCATGTACTGGGGTTTGTTCCGGAAAAAAGTCCTAAAAAAAGGCATTTGGCGATGTTAATGAATTGGGCCCTTCAGGACGTCATGCTTCAAAAAAGTAATACAGTGCTTTTTGGTGAAGATGTTGCCCGTAAAGGGGGTGTCTACCATGTTACACATGGTTTGCAGGATACTTTTGGTCGTAGCCGTGTATTTAATACTTTGTTGGATGAAACCACTATTTTAGGCTTGGCCATTGGTATGGCGCAAGTTGGTTTTTTACCGATTCCTGAAATCCAATATCTGGCTTACTACCATAACGCGCAAGATCAAGTGCGCGGGGAAGCTGCATCGCAAAGTTTTTTTTCAAATGGACAATTTATCAATCCGATGGTGATTCGAATTGCTTCCTATGCATATCAAAGAGGATTTGGAGGACATTTTCACAATGATAATTCATTGGCAGCTCTTTTGGATGTGCCCGGACTAATGATTTTATCTCCTTCACGTGGAGATGATGCGGTTTACATGTTTCAACACGCGATTTATTGTGCGCAAACTCAAGGCAGGGTGGTCGTTTTTTTAGAGCCGATTGCTTTGTACATGCAAAAAGATTTATATACACCAGGGGATGGAAAATGGCTTTGCCAATATCCTGCGGTCATGGAAGTCGCAAAAGAGGTGCGACCTAAACAATATGACCCGCAAAACAAAGATCTGTTGATGATATCGTATGCCAATGGTGTGCACATGTCTCTACAGGCAAGTAAAAAACTTTTCGATGAACACGGGATTCAAGCTTCTGTATTAGATCTAAGACAATTAAAGCCACTTCCTATGCATGATGTACAAAAAGTTGTGCAATCGTATACACATGTGTTGTTGGTGGATGAATGTCGTCAGTGGGGTGGCGTCTGTGATCGATTGCTTGCCCAGCTTGTCGTACAAAAAGAATTTGCCAAAAAAACGTTTCAAACTGTGCAAGCTCGTGATACATACGTCCCACTTGGGCCAGCTGCGAACCTTGTTTTACCGCAAGTAGCTGATATTGTTCAACAATCTGTGCAGATGGTGAATTCAAATTAGATTGACAAGACTTGTCAAGGTGAGTATAGTACTTGACTCGTCTTAACAAATAGTAAAGAAAGTTTGTGTAATGGAAGGCAAATCAAATCAAGTGAATATGAATGTTTCAATGACCGGTGTTCGTGTAAGAGAAGGTGAATCATTTGAAAGCGCATTACGACGTTTTAAAAAACTTTGTGAGCGTGCTGGCATTTTGACTGAAATTCGTAAGCGTGAACATTACGAGAAGCCGAGCGAGAAGAAAAAACGCAAAGCCGAAATGTCTCGCAAGCGAGTTCACCTGAGCAAACGTTAATTCGCTATTTATTTTCGGGTGCTGCGCCAATATTTTTTGGTGCAAATGTATAGGCTTCCATTATCAACATCTTTTTCTTGGCCGACTGTCATGCATAGGGTTGGCAGTAGACGTACAACTTTGACGGTACACAAAAGGGGTAGAAGCCATTGATTCCTCAAAATATTATTCAAGAATTGCAAGAGCGTATTGATCTTGTCCAAGTGATTGAGGAAGTCACGCAAGTGAAAAGGTCTGGTTCCAACTTTGTGGCTTGTTGTCCCTTTCATGAAGAAAAAACGCCATCTTTTCATATCAGTCAATCTAAACAATTGTTTCATTGTTTTGGATGTGGTGCCAGTGGCAATGTTTTTCATTTTTTGATGCGGTATTATCATCTCCCTTTTCCTGAAACCTTGGAATATGTCGCAAAGGAAGTGGGCTTTGATTTAGAGCCTCACAAGACAAAGTCTGAACAGTATAACCAAGATGAAAAGGCGCGGGATGTGTTGGCGTATGCCAAAGAAAAATTTCATGGTTTTTTGGTTCGCCATCCAAAAGGTAAAGAGGCTCGCGATTACCTTACTAATCGTGGTGTGAGCCCAGAAATGATCCACAAGTATGCGCTAGGTTTTGTTCCTGAAGGCTGGGATCATTTGACCAATGCCTTGCATCGCGATGGAAAGTCATTGGAAGAAGCGCAAAAAGTTGGTTTGGTTGGACAAAAAAAGGACAAGCAAAACTACTTTGATATTTTTCGTCACCGTCTGATGATTCCGATCCATAATGCAAAAGGCGATCTTATTGGCTTTGGCGCAAGGGCTATGGGAGATGACCAGCCCAAATATCTTAATTCTCCTCAAACCTTGTTTTTTGATAAATCAAAAGTACTTTTCGGTTTGAGCAAAGCGGACAAAAGTATTCGTACATCGAAAAATGTATATGTAGTTGAAGGCTATTTTGATCAAATCGCCTTGACTGAGGCTGGACTTGAAAATACGGTTGCAACAATGGGCACAGCCATGACGGGATATCATTGCGCTGTGATAAAGCGCTATACCCCGTCTGTAACCCTAGTTTTTGATGGAGATCAAGCGGGTGTTCAAGCCAGTAAAAAAGCGGCAAGATCCATTTTGGCGTTTGGGCTTGATGCCAATGTCATTACGATGCCCGTGGGGCAAGACCCAGATGATTTTGTTCGAAGTGAGGGTAAAGAGGCATTTGAACGACTTGTGCAAATACCACTATTAGATTTTTTGGTTGAGCATTTTTATGTACAACCCAAAAATATTGCGGATAAAACCAAGTTTTTACAGGAAATGGTCGAAATTGTTGCCGATGCAAAAACGCCGTATATTGCCAAAGTGTTAAAAGATGAGCTATGTGCAAAGATGGATCTGGACCCAAGTATTTTTACGGAAAGACCTAAGTTTATCAAACCTGCTGTAAAACAAGAAAATGAAGCGGTTGTAGAGAACAAGCTGCGCATATCTAAAGAAGCTGTTCTTGCACTTGTAATGTACGCGCAGAATGTAGATTTGCAGGAAAGTATGGTTTTTGAGCAGTTTTTGCCGTTTTTGATGGATAAAACGTTGATGGAATATGCAAAAAAATGCGTTTTAGATGCAAATATTGGAAATCAGCCAACAAAATGGATTGATCATTGGACCAATCCAGCATATAAGGCCATGTTGACCCAAGTTTTGGTATCTTTTGATGACCTGCTGACCAGCAGCGCGTCTGAAAAGATTTGGGTAGATTGTTTTTCGAAATTAAAAAAACAATATGTTGGGGTATTGGTCCAGCAAATACAAAAAGCTGAAGCAATGGGACAACAGGAGCAAGTTGAAAATTTGTCAAAGCAGATGATTGCGACGAAAAATTTTCAGCTGACCATTTGAGGCATAAGGAAGGTACTATGGACGACGGTAAAGATACAGGCTTACTGCAAGGGTTAATCGATACGGGAAAAGAAAAAGGTTACCTTACTTACGAAGAGGTTAATGAAGTACTTCCCAATGAAGTAGTGCAGAGTGAACAACTTGAAGACGTCATGGTCATGTTTGGCGAGTTAGAGATTGCGCTTGTTGATAATGAAAAACAAGGCAAAGCTCTGAGTGATAAAAATAAATCGAACAAATCAGAATCTGAGTCTGGCGCTGTAGAAACAGCGCGTTCTAATGATCCTGTCCGTATGTATCTAAAACGTATGGGCTCTGTCGCGCTGTTGTCTCGTGAAGGCGAAGTAGAAATCGCCAAAAAAATTGAAGAAGGCGAAAACGAAGTACTAGAAATTTTGATCAAGGCACCAGTGGGCATCAAAGAAGTCATGTTTATTGGTGAAAAATTAAAGAAAGGTACGATTCGCGTCAAAGACTTGATCAGAGGGATCGAAGAGGAAGACGAAGATTTTGATGAAGAAGCCTATGTGGTTGAAATTTTAAAACTGATCAACAAAATTAAGCGTGCTAACCGCGAAAATACAAAATTGTTTTTGGAAAGAAGACAGGTTTCTGCAACCAAGAAGAAAGCCATCAATAGTAAAATTTCTAAGAATCAAGCAAAAATGTTTGAGACTTTAAAAGAGATCAATTTAAATCGTAAATGGATCAACCGTATTGTAAGCAAGCTCAAAACAATGTTGCTTAAAATTGAACGTGCTGAAAAGATTTTACAGCTGGCCGAAGAACAAACCCAAAAAGAGCTAAAAGAGCTCAAAATTTTATTTAAAGATGCTAAAAAAGGTGACAGCGAATCAAAAAAAGTTGAGAAAAAACTCAAAACAATTTCGCTAGAAGAGCTCAACGATATCGAGAAAAAAGTACGTCGGGCTGAAAAGATACTTACGCAAATTACAGAAGAGTCAGAGATGACAATCAAACAGCTGAAAGATACTTATCAGAAGCTTGAGTCTGGTGAGCAAATGGCTGAAAAAGCCAAAACAAAGCTAATCGAGGCTAATTTACGTTTGGTTGTTTCGATTGCAAAAAAATATACCAACCGTGGATTACAGTTCTTGGATTTGATTCAGGAAGGTAATATCGGTTTGATGAAGGCTGTGGACAAGTTTGAATATAGACGGGGCTATAAGTTTTCAACCTATGCAACTTGGTGGATCCGGCAGGCGATTACGCGAGCAATTGCAGATCAGGCTCGAACGATTCGTATTCCTGTACATATGATCGAAACAATTAATAAGCTTGTGCGAACATCACGCGCGTTGATCCAAGAGTTAGGTCGTGAACCATTGCCAGAAGAAATTGCGGAACGTATGGAATTGCCGCTTGATAAAGTGCGAAAGGTATTGCGTATTGCAAAAGAGCCTATTTCTCTTGAAACACCGATTGGTGAGGAAGAGGATTCGAACCTCGGTGATTTTATCGAAGATAAGAATGCAATCAATCCAGGTGATGCCGTGGTCGGAATGAGCCTTTCTGAACAAACGCGCAGAGTGCTTGCAACCCTTACACCTCGTGAGGAGAAAGTATTGCGTATGCGCTTTGGTATTGGGGAAAAATCTGACCATACGCTAGAAGAAGTCGGACAAGATTTTGATGTGACCCGGGAAAGAATTCGTCAGATTGAGGCCAAGGCATTACGCAAATTACGTCACCCAAGTCGCGCTAAAAAGTTAAAAACTTTTTCTGATAACGAAGGACAGTAAGTCTAGATACAGATCTATCTTGAATAAACGCGTAGGCATGATATGACCTTGGTTTATGAGAGAAGAGGGGTTGAGTAACCCTTTTAAAACTAAAATTTAGGGGCCCATAGCTCAGCGGTTAGAGCGTCCGGCTCATAACCGGCAGGTCCCAGGTTCAAATCCTGGTGGGCCCACCACCCGAAAGTTGGAGTTAAAGTTTATGGATCATATTCATCAGATATTGGCATTACAAGAAGCAGAATCAGTTATTGATAATATTCGCAGCGATGCACAAGTTTTTCCTGATCAACTTGCACAAGTACAGAAAGAATATGACCAAAAAAAACGTGTTTTTGATGAAGCTCAAACAAGAGTTGCCGCGCTTGAGGCTGAAAGCGCTGATTTTAAACACACCTTGACATTAGAGCAGCAGCGCCTGGAAAAAAGTAGAAAGAAAATGAAAGAGTTGACCAAGGTCTATGAAGTGCAGGCCATGAAAAAGGAAATCGAATCTACTTCGCGTAGCAATGATGATATGGAGACCAAAATTCTACAAAAAGATGAGGAAATCGAGGGCGCCAAAAAAACCCTGGAAGCTTATCAAGCTGAATTGGATGAGTCCGCAACAAAATTAGCCCAGGTAAAAAAAGAAGTTGAATCGAAAATGGGTGAGTTTGATCACATTTTAGAGGAAAAATTAAGTACTAAGGAAGAGCTCGAAGCAAAATGCGACAAAGCCATATTGAATTCCTATCGCATGATCC
>JAGRMV010000339.1 GCA_020441045.1 Deltaproteobacteria bacterium
CCTTATAGAAGAGTGAAAGATGGAAAACTTTTAAATAAAGTAGAATTCTTAACGGCAGAGGAGGAAGATATTAATATGATTGCTCAGTCTAATGTTACAGTAAGTGATAAAGGCGAGTTAGTTGATGAAAAAATTAGATGTCGTTTCCAAGATGATTTTCCTGTTATTGATAGAAATGAAGATGAATTCAATACGATTAATTATATGGACGTTGCTCCTAACCAAATCGTGGGTGTTTCTGCATCTTTAATTCCATTCTTAGAAAATGATGATGCTAACCGTGCTTTGATGGGTTCAAACATGCAACGTCAAGCAGTTCCATTAATGAGAACGGAATCCCCAATTGTTGGAACAGGAATTGAAGCAAAAGTTGCACACGATTCAAGAGTTTTAGTGAATGCTGAACGTTCAGGGGTGGTTGAATATGTTGATGCTAACGAAATCAGAATCAGATATGACAGAACGGACAATGAACGTTTAGTAAGCTTTGATGAAGATGTAAAAGTTTATAAATTAACTAAGTTTGCAAGAAC
>JAGRMV010000340.1 GCA_020441045.1 Deltaproteobacteria bacterium
GCCTTGAAAAAGAAAAAATTATCAACGCTGTAAAAAGAATCTATGAACCCTTTACGCTAGAAGAATTAAATAAGAAAATCTCGCAAATGCTTACTCCAGACGACGTACTATGTCCTGTAGAAATCATCTACCAGACGATTGAAGGTCTTCATGATGCTATCCCAGATCATAAAGGTGATTGGTATTTTACGGGCAACTACCCTACACCGGGCGGCAATAAAGTCGTAAACCAAGCCTTTATCAATTATATCGAAGGCAACAATTCAAGAGCTTATTCATGATATTGTTTTTCGAATCGAATGAAAAAGCCATTTATGCAGTGGAGTGCTCTCAATCTGTTCCAGAAACTGATCTTACAAAAATTTCTTGGCTTTTAGGTGAAGCAACTCTACTTAAAATAGATGTCCTTGAAAAAACTCTTATAGGACCTCGGTCTTCCATGGTCTCACCATGGAGCACCAATGCTGTAGAAATTCTACAAAACATGGGAATCGACTACATCTCGCGAATAGAAATGTTTAA
>JAGRMV010000341.1 GCA_020441045.1 Deltaproteobacteria bacterium
GAATCCGTCGGTTTCCAAAATTCGCCGACACAAGCGAACTTCTGACGAGATTTATTTGTCGACTGAAAGACAAATCGGGACCAAACTTGAACAGCATTCAAAGATCCTGCTATTCTCCCGCATCCAACGCTTTCCTCTTGCTCGCCTGTCGTCACGGACGTCCGGCAGACGAGGCGGCGGTGGCACAACCACGCTCTGGTGGTGGAATTGGTAGACACGCCAGCTTGAGGGGCTGGTGGGAGATAATCCCGTGAAGGTTCGAGTCCTTTCCAGAGCATCCAAGCACGGTCTTTTGACCGTGCTTTTTTATTGGTTTCCTGTGTTTTATCAGCCGAACTGTTGATCCACGATTTTTGCCATTGGCCTCGTTTGGGGTCGTTTTCGACGGTTGGTGGGGCTTTTTTTGGCCCTCTTTTTCGGTCCGCGATTGGCGGCTGTTGAACTGGTCAAAGTGCCCGTCTGAGACAATCGCGTAGTTCGAATTCTGAACCGCGATGTCGTGGCCGATCCA
>JAGRMV010000034.1 GCA_020441045.1 Deltaproteobacteria bacterium
TCGACCCAAGATAGCCGATATACAACAAGATTTAGAGGAGATATCTAATACCTCTCCTTCGGTAAGCTTACGCAAGTGCTCATCCTGCATTGGATATCTGCAAGTAGCATAAAAATGGCTATAACTGTTTGAGTGGAATCCAAAATAACAACGCAGCATACTGCAACTGTAGTCGAGTATCCCCGGAATTAGATTAGGTTCATCCAAATCTATGACCAGATTTGGAAGTTTATCCTTTTCTGCACGTAAAAAAAAACATAGAAAACAACCTGCTAACAATCGGGGACAGTCGTGTGACCCCCGAGCTAAAGGACTATGTACTGGACCATAACGCAAAAAATCATGGTCCAGTGACATGGCCCCAGACTCAACGTTACCTTACCCAAAGATTTTGGGTGGCAATCCATTCTCTGAAATCAGTCAGTAAATAACTGGGAAAATGAAAATTACCAAATCCGATATCAATGATAGTAAGTCTCGCCTTTGTGTCGTTTAAATATTCCTTAGTCCTTGTAGGATCTTGTTTCATGCTCCCTTCAGCGAGAGATGCGTCAACGATTTTAAACCAATTTCCGCTTTTGCCCAACAGTTCGACGTTTTGACCGACTCGTTTAACCAACCGGTACATGATTCCATTGTTGTCACGATAATTCGATAATGCATAGACCAAGATAAAGAGTGCTGTTTCATCGTTGACATCGGCGATTTTGCTTTCGTCGATAAAGTTTTCTATACCCGATCCAATTGGAATCATGTTGAGAGGGATGATATTTTCTCTGTAATTGTCATCGTACTCAATTGACAGCATATCATAAGTAAAATCTTCAATGCTGATTTCATCTGCCAGAATGGCATCGATTTTTTCTCGATTCCCCACCATAACATTGGCAAAATCATCGATCATTGTAGAGATCTTGATTTGTGAACTATCTTGCGCGTAGCTTTGGCTAGATGCAAAAGCACTCGCCATAAAAAAGAATGCTGTAAAAATTTTTTTGTACATCAGCTCCCCTCCTGCTGCAAAGCATTATATAGACTCGTAGCATAAAAGTCAATTGTCAATAAAGTTTAATAAAAACTGGAATTTATTATAAGGTTGAGGTTTTTATTGGTGCGTTTCTATAAATTCCGGGGCCATGTAACTGGACCATGATTTTTTGCGTTATGGTCCAGTTACATGGCCCCGGGCGCATTCGTTTATAGAGTATCTGAGTTAACCAAGGTATTATTTTTTTTATTTGTGTTATAATACTGATCTCATTTCTATAAGGGGGTGTTCATGAAAAAATATGGGAATATGCGTGTAAATCTTGTCTTAGAAATATCGACCGTCCTTTTTTGGTGTATATGTTGTTGTTTCAATACGAGCTATGCCCAACAAACAATATTATGGGGGACTGAGCATGGTATAGAAGATTACAATCAATGCGCAAAACAACATCAATTGCTCCAAAAAATTGTTGGTGAAAATCCTGGTCAATTAAAGGCATACGAAAACCCTGCATTGACGCTTAGCTTTGAATTGGTTCCGATTGAAAATACTACAGAGAATTTGTTTCAAAATGATGAAATACACATCAAAAATTATCTTTTGCCATTGATTCAGATCAGAGAGCTGAAAGATGTAATGCTTCGAGCCAACAGTGTCATTGATATTCAAAGTCAAATGGCAAATTATTGGTACTATTTATCCGATAACAACAGTGATGAAAATTTAGAAAAAGTACTTAATTTACTTATACCAACACCAGACTATATCAAAAACTATCCAATCATGGCCGTTGGATCAAAAGTGATCGATCAAGAGTCAGAAAAAGCATATTTCCAGGAAATCAGACCTGACTTTGAGCATTATGTTAATGATGCTGAATTTGTAGAGGGAGGTTTTGCCGGTATGCGTCCTGAGGAAAAAATTGATAAAGTACGGAGCGCCAGACTTTTTTTAGCATATGTTCAGCTCAGTAAACAAATCGCCAAAGCGTACTATGAAAAATACATAAAACCCTCTGCACATATATACAATGTAACGGTCTCAGATCCGCATTCAGAGTTTTATGGGAAGAAAATATTTACCCTTGCCGATCCAGAAAGTTTATTTAAAGGGTATGACGCAAATTTCTTGCATAAATCAACTTCTCCGACGCAGTCCGGTTTTATTAATTCAGATTTACAGCCTATTCTTCATATCGACGATGATTCTGATGAAGAAGATGCAGGTGCAAAAAAATCAACGTACAATGAATATATAGATTTTAACAAAGATAACAAAGTAACGGATGAACAATATCAAAAACGTCAAGATATTGTAGTTGTATGGTGGCGTGATTATTTTATGGCGCAGTCGATTGAAAATAGTATCATCAAAAACGCCAACAATAATCTTCATTGGTTTGGGGACGCCCACACTAGAGGTGTTGCGCAGTTTCTGTATCATTCGAGCAAACTTTCTTCTGAACAAAAAGCAAAAATTCAAGTCATCTCTCAATCTAAAAATCCAGATCTAGCTTGTAACTATCAAAGCGTATTGAACAAATTGCTTGCCCCCGATAGTCAACTTACGCTACCAAATTGGATCAAGGAAAGTGGAAACACCTATGTGTTGGGTATTTATTCCAAAAAAGGTACGCTTTTGTATCAAGACCGACAGTATGATCACATGCTATTGTTAGATCATGCATCCATGAACAACTATATTAAAGAAGAGCTCATGAAGGTAAATAAATTCAAACCAGGTGTTTATTTTGTCTCTATTGGAAACGAAAAGAATCCAAAGATGCAGGTCAGATCAATTCTTCTTCAATAAATGTAGTCTATGGCATTTTCGGATCAAGTAATTCCGGGGACAATCGACCGAATTAGTTGCGTTATAACTATGTCGGAATTGATGAATTTCGAACCGTTACATACAAAAAATCTCCATACCCAATGGAACTATGGAAATGGAATCCAGAAACTTCCACTTGGAACAATGAGCTAAAAGATTAGTTTTTTATATTCAAGTAATTCTGGGGCCATGTCACTGGACCATAACGCAAAAAATCATGGTCCAGTTACATGGCCCCGGATTCACCGGATTCTTAAAACATGACTCCGACTGAACGAGAAAACATTCAAAATGTACTGTCCGAAAGCAGACATTTTTATGACGTCATGGGCCCATTCGCCTCAGAGTATAGAGGTCTGCCCTTTACGGAACAACCTTTGTTATAATGCCTTAGATATGAATGAGCCTGTTTTATCGATCAAAATATGGATAAAATCAAATCCAAATAAGTATAAATGTTTTTTATACTCTCAATAATATTATTGATTTTGCTTCTCACCTTAATTTACTGTACATCTAACAGTAAGAAAGGGGATATACCGTGATTAAATTCAATATAAATATTCATAGTGATGCGACTTATGGCGCTGCCAGAGTTCACGTGTAGGAGTAAAAAATGTCCTCGTATTGCTTGCTAAATGATCTGGATATGACAGCCCATTTAGCAAGTCAATACTGGGCAGCTCTTATGAGCCAGAGTGTTGGCTCTTGGGGTTGTCACGTTGATGATTTTGTTCATTCTCCTAAATCGATTGTTTGGAGCATAGGTTCTTACCGCCCACACACATGGGGCACCCCTTCTACTGATTTTATTCTTCAAAAGTTGGCTTTGGAGAATCAATACATCAAAGATTGGGTTGTTTCCCAACCCAAGAATTTTCTACATTCTTTTGATCTTGAGTTGGAAAAAGAGGCCGATTATGCCATTACAGAAAACAAAATTGCGGACCTTCAAGCCAAACTTACACAAGCCTTGCATATGATTGAAACATATTGGCCTGCTGCGTTCACAGAACTAACAGCCATTATGAAATCTTATATTTGGTACGAAGAAGAGGGAAAAACAAGCAAAGCTTATTCATCACCCAAAAATTTTGGGATTACGTTTCTCAGCGCCCCTCATTTCTCCCATGTCAGTGTCGAAACACTGGCCACTCAACTCGTCCATGAAGCAGCTCATCAAATTTTATTTGTTGAATGCGCAATCGATCCACTGATTCCAAATGACTATGGTAAGGAAGTGTACTCTCCTTTTAGAGATAACATGCGACCTGCAATCGGTGCGTTGCACGCCCTTATGGCGATGGCACGCATGCTCATGTGGGCTGAAAAAATTGAACATGCAAAAGAGGAGAGTCTAAGAAAAGAAAGTCAGATTATCTTTGATTGGCAAACTGACTTACACCGAAAAGCTATTGAGGTGCTTAAGGAAGAGGTTGATTTTAGTCCGAGAGGTAAGGATCTGCTCTATTCTTTTGAGAGACTTCAAACCACACTCGACGCACGCTAGATCATTTTTATTCATTCATGCAAGTTGGTTCTGTACACTATTTTTTGTTTAAGTTGGGGGTAACGCGTGCTTTGCTCAGAGCCAGTGCACTGTTGAGCAATATTGTATTTCGTCTGATGTTATCTTATTGGGCGGGCGTGCCTTTAAATTCTCTCACTTATATACATTTTTTTGAATTTTCAACCAGCTTGCTTTTAGAGGTGCCTTTGGGGATTGTGTCCGACAAGTACGGTCGCCTTAGATGTGCAATCATTGGTTATATTCTTATGCTTGTTAGCATGTTACATATTTTTTTCCTCTGTGAGTTTTTCAAGTCAAATAGCTATGACAATCATTTAACCGTATATTTTCTCTTCTATATTGTTATTGGTATATTGTTAGGATCTGGGTCGGCTTTGATTTCTGGATCCGTTGAAGCATATTATCAACAAAAGCTAGATGATATAAAAACTGCTGACAATGAATACTTGGTTGATAACAGCTTCGTTGTGAGTACTCAATTCGGACGCTTTTTACCACTTCTTAGTTTAGCCTTGGCCTTTGTTTTAGGTTTTTTACTGTATCGAAATCAGACGACACATTATATTTTTTTACTTGCCGCAACCGGTTTTGGACTTAATGCTGTATTGATCTATCGAGATCAGGTTGTTTTTGGAGATAGCCACAGCAAAAAACATGAAAAAAACACCCCATTTGTGTTTCAACTGCTAAAAAACAAGACTTTTTGTTACGCTTCTTTTCAAGTGCTTATATCCTACATACTATTGATCATAAGCAGCTACCTTCTAATCGCACTTGGACAATATTATACATTTTTGAATCGAAAAACTCTGTATGGGGTTCTTTTTATTTATACGTTTGGACAGGTTGCTTTGGTTTGGTTGGTTCAAAGTACAATATTTAGCAACGCGGATTATTTGACTCGACACTCTTTTGTGATGTTCAAAGTACTTTTTTATTTTTTGCTTTTATTACTTTCAAGTTTATTCATAATTTTTCTAAAAGGCAGCAAAACAAACGTCGCATTTCTGATTTGTATCGTAGGCTTGCTGGGAACAATGGGTAGCATGTGCGTACATGCAATTCAGTTTAAATGTAAAAATATAGTTACATATATGTCTAAAGAAAAAAATTACGCTGCGAGTTTAAGTATTCTCAATATGCCTGGAATGATCGCAATTAGTATTTTTTTCATCGTTCAAGGCATTTACTTCGAAGGTTGTTTACCTTTGCCAAATTTTTTGTACCTGAATATTGTTTTTTGTGTTGTAGGTATCCTTCACTCTATTTTGTTTAATCCCAATCCTTCACAATAAAGCACATAACATTATTGTAATACGTCTTAATGTGATTTGAAGAAATTCCGGGGCCATGTAACTAGATCACAACGCAAAAAATCATGGTCCAGTTACCAGGCCCCAGACTCCCTAGTTATTAATTTTTGAAGTTTTTCCTTTTCTGCACGTAAAAAAACATAGAAAACAACCTGCTAACAATCGGGGACAGTCGTGTGTCCCCCGAGCTAACACCCCGAGCTAACAGACACATGCCAGTGACGCAAAAAATCATGGTCCAGTTACATGGCCCCGGAATTACACTTTGCCTCTGAAAATAAGGGATAAAAGGATGTGCAAAACACATGTCTTGACATGTCAATAAATATAATGCTATCTGTCACCAATGAAAATGATCATTTCTTTCCTTTTGGTATTCATGCTGCATCCTTTTTTTACGTCTGCTTACGCGCAGACTGGTACCTGGAGCGATGAACAAATCGAACAGCTTAAAAAGACCGTAGTCAATATTGAGGTATCTGTAGAAACCGCCTTTGGTAAAGAAGAAGCAGGTAGATATATTGGTACTGGATTTGTCGTCGATAAAAAATTAGGCATCATCGGCACCAATCAACACGTAACTGGCATCAGTCCAATCTCGCTAGCCAAGGCCAAATTTGTGGACGGATCGAAAGTTAAAATCAACATGCTTTATTATGATCCATGGCACGATGTAGCCTTTTTTAAGTATAACCCAGAAGAAGCAAGCTTTTCACCTGAAGAGGTGGTCTTTGGAAAGTTCTCTACCGTTCAACTGAATGATCCAGTACTTTTGATCGGAAATCCGGAAGGAGCCAACCATACTGTTTTAGATGGAAAAATTACCAACCTGTTTAGTAACTCTGCATCCAATACAATGGGAAGATATTCACATCAAATTCAAAGCAGTATCAACGGTGCAGGTGGATCTAGCGGAAGTCCCGTATGGGATCAAAATGGTCTTGTTATTGGACTGCATAACTCTGGCAATGAAGCATCTAGCAGCCACCTTCGTATCGATTATATGACAATTCTTCTTGATGCCTTGAAAAAAGGAAAAATTCCTCAAAGAGGAGATACATTCATTGTATTTAATACCATTGAGGTCTCAGAGGCGATCGACCAGTATGGATTTGATATGTCCTTGGTCGATTGGTCTAAGGTAGATGCCTTATATAGAAAAGAGCTTATGATGATTACAGGCATTGTGCCTGGAATTTCAGAGGATGTGGAAACAAATACTTTACTCATATCGATCAATGACACATACATTGGTTCGAATATTTTTTTGTTCGATCAGATCGTCAATCAGAGCATTGGTAAAACAGTCACACTTGGCATATTGAAACGAACCATTGACGGTTTGGAAAAACAAGAAGTCGAGGTCCGTGTTTTCGATGCGGAAGAATACCGCATCAAAGAATATCTGTACTGGGAAAATACTGTTTTCCACAACATGCCGCCACATCTAGCAATTATATTTCAAGCAAACCTTGATCAAGTATTTGCATCACAAACACAACCGACATCAAGTCTGACACGTAACTTCTACAATTTTGGGGACGATAAAAATAGATTGTATGTCATTATTCAAAGTATTTTTGATGCGCCGATGTCGAATGTTAGAGATATGTACAGTTTTATTACTGCTCACCCTATGCAGTATTATCCTTTTGGCTTTCGTGACTGCCAGGGATATCGCTGTGAATCAAAAACAAACATAAGATCAACATCGACGATACCTCAAATGTTTGTATGGGATGACAATACGCTCACCTGGAAAGCAGAAGAATATTAATGTCTACCATCAAAAAAACATTATTCTTCTGTATAGCCGCGGTCATTTTTTTTACAGAAAATATTTATGCACAATACCTTAATGAAGCTGTTGTCTATATTGAATCAGTAAGTGCACATTATTTTGAGGCTATAGAATCAAAAACAAAAAATACAGGTACCGGCATCATTGTTGATGCTGATAAAAAACTTATTTTGACCTCATCCAAAAGTATTGGACTTGGTACATTGCAAATTCTAAAAGTGCTTTTTGCCGATGGTTCGTCTCAGCAAGCCAAAGTTTTATATGTTAATCGAAATCACGGCTATGCGATTGTAACCTATGATAAACATCACGCCATAACCGATGTACCTTTATTTTCTGATACTCAACCAGAAAATAGTGCGGATGTGTATATGGATGGCTATGTATACGATAGGCCACAAGTAAGAAAAGAAGGAAAAATTACTTCTATAGATTTTCATTTTACAAGTCGTACCTTCCCATTAGGTATCACCACGTTTGTGACCAATTTTGACCGTGTATTTGAATCAGCTGAAAAAGGAGCAAGACAGTTTGCTTTTATGGGCTCGCCAGTTTTTGATACGCAAGGTCATCTTCAAGGCATAGTGATTGCGTCGCTAGAAAACCAAAGAGTGCAGTACGTTTTGCCAAAAGCATATTTTATAGAGGCCATTCGACAATTACAAAATGACCAGATGTATACCGAGAATACTTTGCTTCTTTACTATGAAGCATTTGAACGCCAGACCTTGCAAGAAATTTATCGTGATTCAGCAAAGCGATTAACAGCATGTAAGCATTGGCTACAAGTGCAGCAAAGCTCATCTTCGCACCAAGAAATACAACCAAGTGAAATTATATTATCAATCAACAATGTGCCTATTTGTTCGCAACTTGATTTTTTTGAACAAACCTTTAACACTTCAAACCAAGAAGTTGTGCTTGAACTTATGGATACATCCGGTCGAGTCAAAACAATCTCAACAAAAGTCGTTCCTTATCCTTCGATGTATTTTACAGAGTATTTACAAGCCGATGGTGCTATTTTCCATTCGATCCCTTTATCACACCAACTGATCCGACAAAAATGGTCTGGTGTTTATATTACTGCAAAAAAACCCGGGACAACTTTTCGATTTGATGGAGCAAATACGCTTCTTCTTACACAAATTCAAGACTATCCGATCCATCAAATAGATGACGTCAAAAATGCTTTGTCAACACTAGATCATGGCAATCCAATCTTGCTACGTTATAACTATGTCGGAGTGGATGAATTTCGAACCGTTACATATAAAAAATCTCAATATCCAACTGAACTATGGAAATGGGATCCACAAACTTCCACTTGGAACAATGAGCTAAAAGATTAGCTTTTATATGTATGGCCTGACGGAAGTGGTCTTTGGGTAGAAGCCGGGTGATTTTATGCGTTGCAATGCATTGCCCCCTTTGCTATAGCTCTATCCATAAAGAAAGCAGAGGTAGTCGTGAAGAAATTATACTTGGGCGTTGTATATGTTTTTATATTGGTTTTTTCTGAAACTACAATGGCGCAGCAGGCTGGTTTTGACCGAGAAGTGTATTTGGAAAAATCTGCACAATTAGCTGCGCAGCTCGACTGCGAGTATGCCCATAGAAATGTATCTGCTTCTGTTATCAATATTAACAATCGCAAAACCTTTCTCGATATTATTCTCGAGTGCGCTGAAAACCGGACTGACATCAATATTGCGACGGACATTTTGCAGTATGCTGCGTACAATTCGATAAAGGCACAATGTGAAGTCTTGTATCCTGCAGGGGTCAATAACGGCAAACAATTTGCCAATTGCTTTAAAGCGCTGGCAACGGGGGAAAAAAACTATCAAGAGTTAGAAGATTCTTGGAGAATCATACCATTGACACAGGAGGGTAGTTCAATTGCGGTCACCAATAAAACCCAACATTTCTTCACTTGGGATGAAGAAAATGCAAGCGTTGATTTTGCCGACGGTTACACAGCCGAAGATTTTGCTACCTTTGTTGTAGGTATATATGGACTAAACTCCCTTTCTCTTGAAAGTTCATTTGAGTATAAAAATCAATTCTTTCAAGATGAGATTCGATTTTGGGTATGGGGATCAGCTGCTTATAAGGCGGAACAAGAAATTCCAACTTTAAGTTTGATCGAGCATGTAACCCCAAAAATGAAAACTGACAGCCAAGCTGCAAAAGCGATGCTACCAGGACTTAGCTTGTTGAAAAATATTATGATTCCGACTGCTAAAGTATTAATTGAAGATAAGCAAATGTATCCATCCAATCATTTTCAACAACCGATAGATAAAAAAGGCGATTATACTCTTTATGTAGATCCGACCTTGATTGAGGAAGATCAAGAATGTGATCGAGACTGCTGGGGAGAATTATTTTTAAAACAGCAGTTTATAAATCGAGAAACTCCTTCATCAGGACAGTATTTTAAAGATATTTATGCTTTTTATGACAACCTTGTAGAGAATCGGTCTGTTAGTGCCCCCTTTGTCGTGTATCCGCATTACGAATACAGAACATACGCCCTGCATCCTAAAAAGATCAAATAGATTATAGATAGGGACTGCTGTAGTAACGGGACCAGAGCATTATATTTTATTGGCCTATTGAATATAAATAGAGGCTTCAACCCAAGACAGCCTATATACAACAAGATAACAGGAGATCAATTCCGGGGCAACCTGACCTAACCGTAACACAATATATTAGGGTCAGGTCAGTTAGACCCCGAATTCACGGAATTAAAAATTTCGATCCTTGGTAAATATTTCCTGTTGGGCGAAACACAAATTTGGCAGGTACGAAATAGTAAGAAAGATGAAGGCAAAAACTCTCATAAACTAGTCCAATTGTATAACACACCTCAGCTCATTTCTAAGCAAAATACTTCAGGTGACGTATGACGAAATCTATTAATTCCGGGGCACTGCATAGGAGATCAGTCTTGTGTCCTTCTTGACAGATGTAGAAATGTTGCCAAAATGAAACGATGTACAATAAAACGCACCATGTATTTCGTCTTTTTCTTTTTACTTGTCTAGCAGCTTTGCTGGTTTCGTGCTCGGGTAGCTCAGACAAGGCCGAAGATGAAGGTCCTACGTATTCATCTTTGAGCTTGAGTTTAGACGATACCGTAGAAATTACAGGAGGCGATGTTTGGGCGGAACCGGTTTGGGATGGCAGCAATATTGTTGTATCGACAGAAACATCGGGCGCCATTCATATGGGCAAATATGATACCGATATGAATGTCGTTGCCGCGCTCACACAAGTTGCGGATGAGTCCGATATTACAGGTAATAGTACATGTACCAGCGCCGGGGATGCTTGTGAAATTGCAGATCATAAACATGTGTTTTTGGGCAATCATCACTACATTGCGTTTTCCAGCAAAGGCACCGGTGATGGTGGGTACCTCATCTTGAAAAAGATCGATACAGACCTCAATGGCGTAGCAACAACCGCAGTGGTTGATGATGACAATCCCACCAATGATATGGTGATGACCGATGATGGCACCGATCTGATCATTGGCAAGTTTTCTCCTGTAACAGCTGGCGGGCATGAAATGTTTCGATACAATACCAGTCTGACGCAGGTTGCAACTGCCAATGTGGGTGGGCCAGATCATATTCATGCCAATGGCGCTGCGATGGAGTATGTCGATGATGCGTTTTATATCTTTGCTCCGGAAACCTTAGCGCCTGGAGATGCAGATTTTTTGTATTGGATTACGTTAGACGCAGATTTGAATGAAACCGGGGAGCGCATCAATCTTGTTGAAGACACGGGTAACATTGGTTTGGCGACATCGGTACATTATGATGAAGGGCTGGAACGGTTCATCGGTTTTTACATCAAATCCTCCACCGGGGCTGGCGATATCTATTGGATCGTTTTTGATGCCCAAGGCAATATTGATACCCATGAAAAACTCATCGAAGGTGATCATCACCGTCCCCATGCATTGTTTCACGATGGCAAGCTCTATCTTGGTTATGATACCGGTACCACAACCTTTACGCCGTATGTTGCTGTGTATACGTTGAGTTATACGAGTTAACTCTATCATAAATCGCCCAAGAGTAGTTACGGGGCAACCTGACCTAATCTTAATGTACTATATTAGAGTCAGGTCAGGTTGCCCCCCCGAATGGTATGCCAGCAGTGCCCTTCCTGCGTATGCTCCACCTTTATGATAGCAACCAGGGCAGAAACACCCATTTGACAATATGTACTGTTTAATCTATGAAATTGAGTGCCAAAGGAGGTATTTATGTTGTACAGGCATTTTTTGTTTTTTTTCTTGTTCGCATTTTCTATGGTTTTTTCAAGCCTGTCGCAAGCGCAAGAGGCTTGTGAAGAACTTATCAAACTCACAGACTCGAATCTATCAAGAGACCAAATCAACGGCCACATAGATGTAAGGGGTTATTCTATCGGTGATTACACAACGATCCCTGGCGAAAAAAAAATTGTCGCACTTGCCAGTAAAAGAGACGGCCATCGAGATACATCATACAGCTATCTCATGCAGATCGATTTTAATGATCCAGAAAATATTACTTCCGACTGGAAAAATAAACGGATTGACTATCCCAATACGTTATCCAGTTCAAAAAAAGAACGCCGCTCGGATCTTGTAGGCTTACCAGGATCGAAAGTTGCCTATATCGGGGGAAATTGGGATACCACAAAAGCACGCGAGGTTAGAATTCAAGATCTAAACAGTTGGGATAGTCCCGTATCTGTTTACACTTTTCCTGAACCTCGCATTGGCGATTTTTCTAATTTTCAAATAGATCTTTTGCAGGTCAACAATAAAGACTATCTTTATATTGGGATCGGCTATCCAGGTGGTGGGAGTAGCACTTTTATTCCAGATAAGTCAACCCTGGTTGATCTCGCAAATTCAAAGTATCCCTATCAACAAAATTTGCATCTCCTTACACCAAAATCAACACTTCCTGATGGCAGTACCGTACATGAAGTCAAAGGCAACATTATTCACAAAGACTTAAAAGAAAATAGTTGTATTGTTGGCACAACCTACCCAGGTTCTAGAAAAAAAATTGCCGTTTTAACAACTGGAGAAATGGTACACATAAATCGTAACAACAATATTGTTGTTACTGATATTTTGAACGACTGCGCGAATTCGACGATCGTTTCCACCTCTGAAATTTCGACAGATACAAATGACGATGTCACAAATCAAACAATCAAATCAGTCCAAAAAACGACAGATGGGAACTTCGTATTTTTGGTAAACACAGAAACAAAAAATAATGCACCTGGGTACAATAATTTATGGTACTGCATGAGAAACTAGAATTTGGTGGAGCAAACAATTATTAGAATTCCGGGGCAACCTGACCTAACCTTAACGCAATATATTAGGGTCAGGTCAGTTAGCCCCCGAATTTTTGGGGACATCGAAAACATTTCATGCTGCCGCAATACGATCAGAAAAGAAGCAGCTTTTTGACGTTGTTGTCCGGTTATTTGCGTGGAGCGCTTTCAGATCTTGCTCCGGGAAATGTTTTGGATTCACGAAAACGGTTGGTGATGCAGATCTATGCAGCGTTCGAAGACTGGGTTATTTCCACAGCTGAACGTCCAGCCGAAGCCTTTGCCATCGACCATACGGCAGCCTGCCCGCACTGATGGGAAGGTATTCCCGGGGACGACATGGATGTGGATGTCGACCGGAGGGAGACTTACTGTATCGTATCTGGTATCGTATCTGGTATCGTATCTGGGCACAATCAAACGTGATAATGTCTATATGAACGATTGTGATTGCCCTAAGACTATTTTCAAACTGCTACCACTGTGGTTTGATGATTATAACAACGTTGCTCCTCATTCGGCGCTAGACATGCTCAGCCCCAGGGAGTATCTACATAATTACAACAACTAACCTGTCAACTCAATCGGGGGCCATTGCACCGGAACTATAAAATAGCCACTGCAATTTGGGGACATGTACACGAAACTCAACGCAAAAAATCATGGTCCAGTTACATGGCCCCAGATTTTACAATAGTAGTAATATAAAGATTAATTTGGTAGAACCTAACGTATGGAAATTATAATGAGTCTTCCAAAGTGGGCACAGTGGGTCACATTCTTCGGTTCTCTATTAGCTTTGCTTATTACACTTTCTAATTTATTTGTAATAGTAAAGGGTCCCAAACTTGTAGTTAAATTCACAAAAAATACATTTATTAGAATTTCAGAAAGTTACGGGGAGTCAATATTTTTAAGACCAATAATAGTTGCACTTAATGGTGACGTAACAATTCACGAGGTTGTTACTACTCTATATTTTAAAGATCATGTGGGAAATGAATCAAAATATAATTTAGAAATCCTAGAATATGGTGAATTAGTAAAGCAAGTAAACTCAACAGCTCCACAACATTTTTTTCTAACATCAAGTCCATTCCGTTTTCTTAAAAAAAATAGCTCATTACCAGCCGTATATTTATCAAGACCAGCAGGGCATAGCGATAAATTAAAAAATGTCATTCTACTTTGTATAGAACAGGTCACTGAAACCGCTAATCATTTTACCGAACCAGGTGATCAATCACAAAAGGGAACAACTAACGAAGCTAGGTCAAAAATACTTAATATTATTGACGAGCGTACAAATGAAATACTAGAATCTGTCCAGTTTAAGCCCGGTGAATACGAAATAGAACTATCCGTAATTTTTAAATCGACTAATTCATTAACAAGTTGGAGATTAAGAGAATCATCAAAAACTTTCTTAAAATTTACCATTCCAGAAAACTTTCGGAAAGAAATCAAAAACAGTTTAAAGAATACAATAATTGAAATCGGTAGGTTGAGACTAGAAGGAAAGGTTTCTGAAACAGTTCTTTATCCAGAGTATGTTCCAAAAAATATAAATGTATCATGAAATTATCAGGGGCATATCGGTTTACCCTGACATAGTTCAATGATGACTTATCCAATTAACGTTACTGTAATGGTCATGAGATTTGCAATCAAAAGATCTGCATTTCTTTTTATCCTTTTTTTTATTGGTTGTGCATATGTTGATACTCCCCCTACTTCAACTTATGTAGAGTATTCAGTAAGAGGGTTGAGGTTTTTAGAAATTGCAATCTATTTATTAGACAACAGTAGGATCTATTTTAGAATTCACTCGATATCTAGGTTTTATTATGGATTTTATACATACGCGCGTTTAAGTAAGAGCATAAGAAAGAAAAAAATAGATAACAGTAATTTACAACACGATAACTATTACAAACATTATAATTTAGTTAATAAAAGAAAATTAATAGAGTTACGTAAGTTACGAAATCAAATTGATTATCTACAGTCGGCCTCACTAACTGATAACGAAATTATAAATATATTTTCAAAAAATTTAGATGCTGAATTAATCGATTATATTACTGATGATTTATTGGGTATGTTGGAAAAACAAATGAATAACTGTCCAAATGTACCCAATAAATTCCCCTA
>JAGRMV010000035.1 GCA_020441045.1 Deltaproteobacteria bacterium
CATGAGATATCGATTGTACATTGGATGTGTTTCTCATATGAACCATGCACATGGAAATATCAAAACACACTTTAGATGCCTGGACATTGCACACACTCAATACCGGAAAAGTGCAGCTTTCGTTTTTACCTGCAATCGGTGGAAGGCTGCAAAGCATTCGCTATCAAAGTCGGGAACTACTATTTTCGCATCCGCTGCTTGAGGGCAATGTAGAATATACAAGTGCCTTGGCAGAAAAATGTAACGATGCCTTTGCTTTATGGGGTGGTGACAAAACCTGGATTGCACCACAAAACCAATGGAATATGGGAAAGCCCTACCAAGATTTGGATTCTAAACCATATACTTTCAAAATAAATACCAGTGACGCTCATACCAACGTTGTGTTAACAAGCCCACTTTGTTCAGAGACGGGATTGATCGTCACTCGAACATTTACCTTGCATGAAAATTCATCTCAGTGGCAGGTCACCCACAGTCTGACCAACCAAGGCCAGCAGCATATCAAAAAATCGCTTTGGGACGTGACCATGCTTTGTCAACCTGCACATGTTTTTATCCCGATTCAAAAGGAATCTATTCACCCTGATGGATTGCGAACATTTACCCATGAAGGCAGCTCAACGCAATTACGCAGCCGAGTGTGCCAGTGGCACAAAAATATGGTGACAGTCGATTGTCAAAAACCTTCTACATTCAAATTTGGCAGTGATGACCCTGGTTCTTGGATTGTAGCAAAGTTAGAAAACCAAATCATGCTAGGAAAAAAATTTTTATGCAATGAAGGCACTATTTACCCTGACCATTGCAGCATTGAAGTATACAACAGCGAAAAGTACCCTTACTGTGAATTAGAATTACTCACGCCCATGGTAGATCTTGCACCCGGTGCAAGCCATCAGGTACATGAAATATGCTTTGTCACCACGTGCGATAAAAAAACGACTACTCGAGATGATTTGGAAAAATTCTTTCAGGAAAACAAATAAAACACGGTCGATTCATTCGAGCTACACTTCCGACGCCATGTAATGCGACTACCTACTTTACGCAAAACAATCGCATTACATCGCGTCGGAAGTGTATAAATAGCAATCGATTGACTACTCTTGGTCTAATGAATCTTCTGAGAGATTATTAAGTGGAATTTCCTCTGCCGGCTCTTCGACAACCCCACCATCATAACCCTGATCCGATGAAATCTCAGAGGACTGATCATCGACTGTGTCAACAACATCTCCCACCGACTGATTGTCAGGCCACTCATAACCACTGCTTTGATCTGTATCACCATCTGTTGTTTCATCTTGTGCCAATGCAAACTGCATATTAGCCACAAAAGAAAAAATCCCGATCCATACCCATGTCCATCTTTTCATGCTGCACCTCCTTTGGTGTCTTTATATCCCTCTATTTTCTGTCCTGTTGCGTCTGATGTCATCAAAAATGCTAAAAAAAATGCACTTTAAAAAAAAGGATTTTATTGACAAAAAACCTCACAAAGGATCCAGCAATTGGCGTCATACCAAAAAACTTGATCTGTATATCTTGGCAACATTCCAAACCACTCAAGAGAATATTTGACACCACCCGATTCTGTCATATGATCAGAGCACATGAAACTACATCAAAATATTTTCTTTCTCCTGTGGCTCTTTATCCCCTTATTTTGCATGGCTGAGACAAAAAACATACAATCTATTCGTGAAACCGTGCTCGATCAAAAGCGAGGATTTTTGACCTGTACCGGTGGATCACAAGCGCCATTATTTAAACAAGACTGTAAAATGCTCACGCTCGATAGGGTTACTTTTGGGGGCAACTTTACGTATGAAGCAGAGTGTAAAGACTCCAGTGGCACTGTCTTCACCCTAGCATGTTTGGCTTTTTCTTTTGAACCAGATCGGTCAATGAGTGTACCTACACCGACTTTTGGACAATAACTCAACCTAAAGGCTGGTTTTACTCGCCGATACAAGCTATAAGAGCCGGCATGAAACATTATGTTGGATATATCGGGCCCTCCAAAGCATCTTTGTTATCAGAAGTGATGGTGCAACCGACTTGGGTCATTTGTCCAACTGACACCGCCGCTGCGCAGTTATTTGAAGACCTAAAGTTCTTCTTTAAATTTCATGACATCAGTGCGCCGATTCATTATTTTCCCTTTCGTCATTCTGATCTACATCCGCATCAAATTCGAGAGGACTATATTGCGCTCAAACGAATTGCAACCTTGTATGCATGTATATCAAAACAATGCCACCTTATTACCTCTGTACAGGCTCTTGCCCAAATCACACTCAGTAAAGAGCAGCTTACAAACAAAACTTTTTCGCTGATGGTAGAAACAGAGTTTCCTCAAAGTCAACTACTCGAACAAATCATCGAAGCCGGATATGAGCGAGCTGGACAATGCACAGAGAAAGGCTTGTTTTCACTACGTGGTGATATTTTGGATATTTTTCCACCGAATCAATCAAACCCGCTACGTCTTGAGTTTTTTGGTGATGAGCTGCAAACCATTCGTTATTTTGATACTGAAACACAAAGAACATTAGAACACAAAGATCACAAGCGTCTTGAATACATTGAGATCATGCCGACCCGCGAAATATTCTATCCGCCCAACCCAGATCGTATCATTGAAAAAATTAAAATTCATGCGGATCATTTAGGAATTGCGCCACCTGAGCGCAGAGAAATCCAAGAAGCCATCGCACAAAAAAGTGACTTTGCTGCGATGCCAAAATTTTTCCCATTCTTTTATGACACCCACACTTGTTTACGCGACTACTACAACGATGCCTTTCATTTAGTTTGGATCGATCCTTTTACCTGCAAACAAACTTTGCAAACAATGTATAAAAACATTGCTGATGAAACACTTGCGCAACAAACACAAAAAATCATCAGCGCCCCCCCGGCTGATTTTTTTATCAAACTTGATACCCTCGAAAGCTATCTTGACAAGCATGCTACCTTGCTTGTCAGTGACGTACACGTGCAAGATCAAAAAAGCCATAGCATTGAGCACACCCAAAACATTAAAACACTTGAAGATTTGCGTAGTAAACTTGCACAAAACAAAAAATCCTCTGATCCTTTGGGTCCCCTGTTTAAAGAAATAATAGGCTGGCACCATCAAGGCCTGCATGTATACTTTGTCTTTTACGATCAAAAAGGGGCAACCAACTTCAAAAAAATCCTTACCGCCCGCCAACTTTCACCTGATGATCACAAGAACATCTCTGTCATCACCGGCGATTTAAGTGCTGGGTTTATTGACCATCATCACAATAGAGTATGGATTTCAGAAGTAGAACTTTTCGGCGCCAAAAAACATTACAAAAACTCTGTCACCAAAAAAACGACCGCAACCATTGACCTACGACAACTTGAACTTGACGATCCAATTGTGCATATTGATTTTGGCATTGGTATCTACAAGGGACTCAAGAAAATCTCTGTGGGAAACAGTGAACAAGAGTTTGTCACCATCGAATATGCCAAAAAAGACAAACTTTTTCTTCCCATTCATCGCCTTAATTGCATTCATCCGTTCATCAAAGGTGAAGGTGGCAAACCGAAAATTGATACATTAGGGTCAAGTAATTGGAGTCAAAACAAAGCCAAAGCCAAAAAAGCTGTTGTTGAAATGGCCAATGAGCTCATCGAACTGTATGCCAAACGAAAAGTTGCCCAAGGCTTTGCCTACAGCCCCCCCGACGAAATGTACTATCAATTTGAAAATCTGTTTCCCTTTGAAGAAACAGCAGATCAACAAAAAACGCTCGAAGACATCGAAGGCGATCTGCATAGTGATAAACCCATGGACCGTTTGGTATGCGGCGATGTCGGTTTCGGCAAAACTGAAATTGCTCTTCGCACCGCATTTCGAGTTGCTGCCGAAGGTAAACAAGTGGCCGTTCTGGTCCCTACTACAATTCTTTGCCAACAGCATTACGAGACTTTTAAAAAACGTTTTGAACCTTTTCCTATGGAAGTGGATTTTGTCAGTCGTTTTAAAACTGCGCAGCAAAATCGAGAAACCATCAAAAAACTCAGCCAAGGCAAAATCGATATCATCATCGGTACTCACCGGCTTCTATCCAAAGACGTACATTTTGCCAATATTGGGCTGTTAGTTCTGGATGAAGAACATCGTTTTGGGGTTGGACACAAAGAACGTATCAAAACCTTTCGCAATAAAATCGATGTACTCACGCTTACGGCCACTCCTATTCCTCGTACATTGCAATTATCGATGACCGGCATTCGCGATCTATCACTAATCAACACACCCCCACTGAATCGCAAAGCCGTACATACTATTCTTTCAAGCTTTGATGAAAACACGATCAAAGATGCCGTCTATCGAGAGGTGCAACGGGGTGGACAAGTGTATTTCTTGCACAACCGAGTGGAAAGCATCGCAACCATGAAACTGTTTTTGCAAAAACTGATGCCGGATATCCGTATCAAAGTGGGGCACGGGCAAATGGACAAAAACGAACTGGAAAAAACCATGATCGATTTTTTGCAAGGCGAGTACGACCTTCTTCTAAGTACCACCATCATCGAATCCGGCATTGATGTTCCTAACGCCAACACACTGATTATCAATCGCGCTGATACATTTGGACTGGCCCAGCTGTATCAACTGCGTGGCAGAGTCGGACGATCTAGCCGAGATGCTTATGCTTATTTACTCATTCCAGGGGAAGATATGATCACCCCACTTGCACTCAAACGCTTACAAACCATCAAAAAATTCACCGAGCTCGGGGCAGGACTAAAAATCGCAATGCATGACCTCGAAATGCGTGGCGCTGGCAATATGCTTGGTGCCAAACAAAGTGGACATATCTCCAGTGTTGGGTTTGAACTCTATATCCAACTTTTAGAAAGAGAGATCCGCAAACTTAAAGGAGAAAAAGTAGTCGTAGATATTGAACCTGAATTAAAGGTCAGTCTGCCTGCATCGATACCAGAAACCTATATTGCGGATCATCATGAGCGCCTGCTTTTTTACCGCAGGCTTTCAAGCTGTCCCAACAATGAGGAATTAGACGCTCTGCACAGCGAACTGGTCGATCGTTTTGGTAAGCTCCCGCATGTGACAAAAAATCTCATTGATTTGATTGATCTTAAGATTCTCTGTCGCCAGGCGGGTGTAAAAACCTTAAGCATCAACGCGCAAGAACCCGTCATCGAGTTTTCTGATCAAGCCAACATTGATATGGACAAGTTGATCGCAATGATCCAAAAAGACAAGTACTTTCAACTGACACCCGATCAGAAATTGCGTATTTCTTTTGCACCTGAAATAGAGCCCTACAGTGAAACCAAAAAAATCTTGCAGCGTTTGTCTGTCCATGGCAAAAATAGCCTATGATACTGAAAAGACACCAGATTCTTTCTCTACTATGCCTGTTTTGTTTTACTATCTCGGCTTGTTCACAAAGAAATTACCAAAACCGTGATGAGACGCTTGCCGTTGTCAACGATCGCAGCATTCGCCTAGAAGAGTTTCAAAAACAACTCACGCCCATTCAAGGCTTTCAAGGTATGGATACGCGCAGCATCAGTGGTAAAAAAGAAATTCTAGATAATATGGTTACCCAAGAGCTCATTTTTCAAGAGGCTTTAAAAGAAGGCTTTCACCTCGAAAACCTGGAGGTTAAACATGCCATTGTCGACCAATATTTAAAAAAGAAGTTTCAAGCAGATGTTGAACGTGTCACTGAAACCGATGTCAAAAAATATTATGACAAATACGCGCAAAGACTCGATCGCGTTCGCGCCTCCCATATTATTATCAAGGTCGATGAAGAGGACACCCAGCACAGCGAAGCCGAAAAAAAGGCGACCGCCAAAAAGAAAATTGAATCTATTCTCAATGACATCCATAACGGCGCCATCACTTTTGAAGAAGCGGCCAAGAAATATTCCGAAGATGGATCAAAAGAAAAAGACGGTGATTTGGGCTATTTTTTCAAGGGGCAAATGGTCAAACCTTTTGAAGACAAAGCTTTTTCCATGCAAACCATTGGTGAGATGAGCGGTATTATTGAGACTAAATTCGGTTATCACATTATCAAACTCACAGGTAGACAGGTCGGATATGAATTTCACCGGCCCCGTATTCGTCGACACTTGATCAAAACTGCCATTGAAGAAAAAACCAAACTTTACAAAGCCGAACTTAAAAACGACAACAAAGTCGAAATTTTTTACGATAAACTGCCTAAAGACAAAACCGAACAAGCTCAATCTTCATGATGATTGTAGATGCAATATTTTGAAAACCAGAAACACGGATCGTATTTGATGTAAATGGATCGGCATCTGCCTTTTTTTTGAGAGTCATTTTATCTCTTCGCCAACCTAGAAACCTGTGTAGCTATAGGCTCACCAGATAAAATCACGGCAATGTACATGTCCCATGTGGACACTTTCTCATAAATACGGAATTACTGTACCATCCACCCTGTGCCTTTATATGTGCTTGAAGTTGATTTCGTACCTGGAACGTAACCATAACCATATTTTGGAGCTGACGTAGCCGAGGTTTGATCAGGCAATGGACACAACCAACAAGTACTCGTCATGGGTTGACGAGATGAGGGGCTTGGTTTTGCAGATTGTACTGGGAGGGATTTTCGGCGTATTGAAATGGTTGCGGCATAACCGCCATTCCACTTTCCGCCAAAGGAACTCGTCTTTTGGTAAACACCGCCCACATGATATTGGCAGTCATTTTCAAGATAGCCAAGGTATTTGATTGAAAAGCCCAAAAGATATTCTGTAGAGAGTTCGCCCGTAAAAGATACAGGACATTGATCCTGGAATTCTGTCACCATTTGCGCCGGAAATGCCACAACACTGTGATCTAGGTCGTCTATGACAAGCTCGATATATTCATCCGCTTGTACCTGAAAAACAGCCATAACTACCATCAAAAAAAATACGTACATTTTTGTTTGCATCCTAACCTCCCAAAGCCTTCATACTTGAATAAGGATAAAAAACACAATCCTTTTGTTTGAATATGTCTTAAAAAATTTGGTTTACATTATAATAATGCAACGAGTCTTTATTTTGCACCTATGCTTACATTTATCTTCGTTGTGACAGTTTTACGCACCAAATGTAGCAAAAGTCGATTTTTGTCTTTTGAGTTTTTATACAAATATGCTTGAAAAAATGATATCGATACACCGTATTTATGTTTTTCTTTCAGCTCTATAAAAAACACTGCATAAACTTGATTTGGGCCGCCTTGGTGATCAACACTTTAGCTTGTACCCAGCGCAGTGAGAAAAGCATTGTTGCCAGAGTTAACAAACAAGAGATTCTACTTGGCGATTTGCACACGCGGCTGAAAGAATATCAATTTGATTCCACACTTAATACCGCGGAAAAAAATTTAGAGCTTAAAAAAAATATCCTCAACGAAATGATCCAAGAACATATTGTCTCGCAATTGGCCCTTGAAAAGCAGTTGACGGCTGATCCTGAGGAGGTATCCAAAATCCTTCAAATGACCTATACCGAGCAAGAGCTCAGCAATTCCGATGAGCAGGATAACATCGAGATCATCAAACAGCGTATAGCGCAGCAAATTTTGGCCACCCAATTGTACAACTCCGTCACCAATGATGTTGCGCCACCCACAGAAGAGGAACTACAGGCGTATTATCAAGCTCGTCCAGAAGAATTTATCCAAGAGGAACAGATTCGCATCCAACAGATCATTGTGAGCAGCCAAGAGGAAGCTCAAAAGATTTTAGCTGAACTCGGTAACCATACGCCCTTTGAGATCCTGGTCAAAAAATACTCTGCCCTGCCCGAAAGCACTCTCGAAGGAGATACCGGTTTTGTCAGTCGTGGTATGTTTGATGAGGAACTAGAATCAGAAATTTACCAGCGCGAAATAGGCACTGTCGGGCCCATCATTCAAAGCCCGCGCGGCTTTCATATCGTCAAAGTTTTGGACAAAAAACAGTCCAAGAGCCTTGATTTTGCAGAAGTAAGAGACTTTATCTACCAAAACATTTTGCAGCAGAAAAAAGAAAAGCACTATAACAAATGGCTTGAACAAAAAATCTTACAAGCCAATATAGAAAGAAACCATGCCATCCTTCAACAAAACACACCTATTTCTTAGCCTGCTCTGCTTGACCCATCCACTTTTGGCAAAACCAGTGGTGATCGATCAAGTGGTCGCTAGTCTTGATGGGGAGGTCATCTTACAATCCGAATTAGAAGCCGAACAAGCCAGCGTTGCCAAGATGCTGACCTTGGAAAAACGTGAAAGCGAAATGGACCAACCGATCGCATTTAAAAAGCGCGTACTCGAACAAATGATTGAAGACAAGCTGCTTGATAAAGAAATCAAACGACTTGGCCTTGAAGCAACCGACGCCCAAGTTGAGCAGGTTATTCAAAACATCATGCGCGAAAACAACATCCAATCCAAACAAGACTTCTCACGCCTGCTTTCCCAAGAGGGGGTGCGTTTTGAAGACTTTGAAGCCAATTATCGCAATCGTATCTCGCGCAACAACTATGTCCGCCAAAATATCCAGCCTAAAATCACCATCAGCCCTGAAGATATGCAAAAAGCTGTGGCCGAGCTAGATCCCAACCGCACCAAAACCAAAAAGTTTTTTGAATTTGCGCTACTGTTCATACCTGCATCCAGCATCAGCAAAAGAGAATTTAACAAAATCAAAAAAACCATCGAGAAAAGCGCTGACTTTGCTGAAGTCGCCAAAAAACAGACCAAAGGCCCTAACCCATCTCAAGGCGGTTATATGGGCAAGGTGTTTGAAAAAGATTTACATGAAAACATCAAAGCTGCGCTGACCAAAATGGAAAAAGATACCGTTTCAAATCTGATTGAAATGGGTAACGGCTATGCACTGGTCCATAAAATAGATGAAGGTATGGAAATGGCCGATCTGACCGAAGAAGAAAAGGCAAAATATACCGATCAACTTTTCAATCAACGGGTTGTTGAGGCGCTCAATCAAAACATCAATCGCCTAAAACAAGGCGCACTTATTGATACCTTTCTATGATCGGGATTACGCTCGGAGAACACTTTGGGATAGGCTATGAAATCCTAGCCCAGTCTCTCTCACATCTGGAGCAGGTTCCTGTCATCATCTATGGTGATCAGCATACATTTGCACAAACCTGTCAAAGGCTCTCCATTTCGACGCCATCTCTCTTGCGTTGGCACCAAATCGATTGCCAAGCCGCAAGCAAAGACCAAAAGGAGGCTCGGGGACAATACGTACTTGATCAATTAAGCCAAGCCATGGCAGACGCCAAGCAAGGTATCATCGAAGGGCTATTGACCTGTCCCATTGATAAAAACATCGTACGCACTGTCCACCCTGGTTTTGACGGTCACACCAGCTATCTGCAACAGCAAACAAATTCTAACTACAGTATCATGCTCATGCGCAACAAAGACTTCGCCATTGTGGTCGGCACCCAACATATTCCCCTACGCGAGGTCGCGCGGATTTTTACCCAAGCCTACTTTGAACAACTTGTACACCAGACCCTCGATGCCTTCACCCGACACTTTCGCCAGCCAGCGCCCCGCCTGGCTATTTTGGGAATCAACCCCCACGCCGGTGAAATTGACCCTGAAGCAGAAGAAAAAAAATGGATGCAAACCAGCATTCAAAAACTACAAGCCCAGGGCATACAAATCCAAGGCCCTTTCCCGGCTGATTCTTTTTTTGCCAAAGCCAGACACCAAAACTGGGACGCCATCATCAGCCCTTACCACGATCAAGCCTTGATCGCAGCCAAGTACAATGGCCTGGCAGATGTCGTCAATATCACATTGGGATTGCCCTTTTTAAGAACATCCCCAGGTCATGGCGTCGCCTACGATATCGCCGGCCAAGGCAAAGCCGATGCAAGCAGTTTCCAAACCGCCCTTAACATCCTCATCCAACAATCTTTATCATTTTAAATGAAAAAACAAGGCATCTGCCTTGTCCATAATTGCACCTCCCTCACCCACAAAACCAAAAAATTCCCCCAGGCAAACAGGTCCTGGTTTTTCAATACTTGCGCAGCTGTTTGAAAAACCAGGACCTGTTTGCCCTACCACGAAATGTGAAAATATTTACCCATCTTTGTAATTTTTTTTACCTTTGCCGCCAGCTCCTATAGAATGCATTTATTGTTTCCTATATTTTTGGTTTTAAAGCTTTTGGAGAATACAGATGATTACATTCGGAACCGACGGGTGGCGCGCCCGTATTGCAGATCAGTTTACCTTTGAAAACGTAGCTCGGGTTGCCACCGGTGTTGCCCACGTTTCTAAAAAAAATCATCCAACACGCAACCACATCTATATCAGTTTTGACCGCCGATTTTTATCGGAAGATTTTGCCAAAATGGTCGCCAGTATTTTTGCGTTTGAAGGCTTTCAAGTTTTTTTGACCAACACCTACACGCCGACCCCGGTTTTGTCGTTTAAAGCCAAACAGGATCCAAAAGCTGTCGGCTCTGTTGTGATCACCGCCAGTCACAATCCCCCTAGCTATAATGGTTTTAAATTCAAAGAATTTCATGGCTGCTCAGCCCTAAAGGCTACAACCGATGCATTTGAAGAAGTCATCAACACCCTCACAGAAGTTCATGTCCCTTGTGAAAAAGTATTTGCTTCCTATATTGAAAAAAGAAAAATCATTCGTGTCAACTTGATGGATGATTACAAACGCACCATTTTGGGTTTGGTCGATACCCAACGCATCAAAAATGCGCAGTTTTCAGTGGCTGTCGATGCCATGTATGGCTCAGGATCGCACTATTTTAAAGAAATCTTAGAATCGCTCAATGTCACCGTCACCGAAATGCATGCCGAAGAAAATCCCAATTTTGGCGGCATCGCGCCAGAGCCCGTCGAAAAAAACCTGCAAGATTTGGCCAAGCTGGTCAAAAACGGCGGTTTTTCCTGTGGTTTTGCCACCGATGGCGATGGCGACAGGCTTGGTGCCATTGATAGCGATGGTCAGTCTTTTACCACGCAAATGATCTTATCCAGTGTGTATTGGCACATGCTAGCCAATAAAGGTAAAAAATGGAATATCGCGCGTAGCGTTTCTACCACCAACATGGTCGACCTGATTGCCCGCAAATATGGCCAAGAGTGTATTGAAACCCCTGTCGGTTTTAAATTTATTGCGCAGGCGATGGTCGATGGCCAAGCCCAAATTGGCGGCGAAGAGTCCGGTGGGGTTGGTATTGTCGACTACATCCCAGAGCGGGATGGAATTTTTACCGCTTTGGTCCTGCTTGAAATGATGGCCACTGAAAAAAAATCACTCGGCCAAATCTATCAAATGATCTGCGAGCAAGTACGTCCCTATCAATTTGTCCGGCTTGACTTGGATTTGCCCCAAGAAAAAATGCAGCAGACCATGCAGCGCTTGCAACAAGATAGTCCTTCGCATTGGGGCAATCGCGAAGTTGCGCGGCGACAAAATATAGATGGCTTTAAATACTATATGAAAGATGGCAGTTGGCTGTTGATTCGCCCCTCTGGAACCGAGCCCGTCTTTCGACTTTATGCTGAAGCCGAAGATCAACAAGCCTGCCATGAGCTTCTTCAGACAGTTCGTACATTCATCGCTTCTTGTTAACTCATTGTTTTTACGGACCATATTTTTTTCATCGCAGTTTGCCAAACCTATGTTGACACGAAGCGATATTTTTGGTAGCTTGCGCAAGCCTTGTTGACAAAAAGTGTCATCCGGGCCTGTGATAGTAACAATCTAGTCTTAAACTAGGGGAATCAACATGAAAAAACGTTTTACACATTCAGTCATTGGTGGGGTCATGACCTTGTCATTGCTATCTTTTCAAACCGCATTTGCACAAAATGCCAAAGTTCAAAGCTACAAACTTGACAACTCAACCAGCGACAGCACGCCTGTTGTTCAAACAAGTAACCCTTACAAATCGCTGAACAGTATTGTCAAACGTGGTAACGGTACTGGCCAATCTGTTGAACAAGCATTTGCAGACGTTTCCAATTTTGTCGATGGTAAAGATGCACAAGGTGATAAAACTTCTGTCTATGATCAAATTCGGCATCAAGTTCATCTTGCAACCTTGAATTGGGACCCGATTGTACTGAATCTGCCTTCTGACGAATGTGGGGAACATACAGATGATGTAACAAAGATCATTGCGCTGGCCAAAATCATCCAAAGCCAAGTGAAAGATCTTTATGTCAAAGAGCGTATCACCGACGGTGGTAAAAACAACTATGCCACGATGGTTCTTACCACACTCAATGAAACAACAACCCTGCAAGGTGTGATGTCTCATACCACGAAAGCAAAAGTTTCACCTTTTGATTTTTTTGCTACCGACATCGATGGCATCGAAGTTGAAGTACGAGGATATACCGATATCTGGATCAACCAAGAAAATACCTTTTTTAATACAGCAACAACAAGCAAACCCATTCCTGATACCGATAAAACCTATACCTACGCGGGTATCGAGTTCACAACTACAAATGGTTGTAAAATGAGTGGAACCACAAACTATAATGTTACACTTTCCAACAACAAAGAGATCAGTCCGATCACAGCTGCTTTGAAAAATGCACCTACTGAAGTGGCAAGCTTTAAGCTGGTTACAGGACTAACTTCCAACGATAAGAACAGAAATGCTTATGTTGCCACTCAAGCAGAATTGAAGACAGTAGAAGAGCAGCTCGAAAACAAATCTAGCGAATTGGATGCAACAATTAAGGCACTGGAAGCTTCCGAAAAAACAGTAGAGGACAAAAATGCCGAGCTTGCTGAAAAACGAGCTGAAATCGAAGAACTTCAAACAAAGCTTAGTAAAATGACAACCAATTACGAGGACAGCGAACAAAAACGTCAAGCATTGCTCGAGCGTATTGATTTGCTCATTTTTGACATTGGTCAAGCCAAATTTGAAAAAATGGAAACCAAAGCAGCCGAATCATTTGACAGTAATTATGAGAAAAACCGCAAAAGACTTGAAGAAGAACGTCTTAAAACCCTTGCTGACGTTACTGCTGCAAAAGAAAAAGCTGATGCCATCGAAGTCAAAATCAAAGAAAAGGAAAATGAAAAAGCTGAAGCTGTTGCAGATCGTAAAGGTTATGACGATAAAATTAAGGAGTATCTAGCTGAAATTGAACGCTTAGAGAGTGAACTGGAAGAAACTGCGGATCAAGCTGCACTAAAGCTGCAAATTCAGCACTATCAAAGTGAAGTCAATGCTATTCAACAAAGCAGTGAATATAATAAGATTAGCAAAACCATTGATGGAATTATGCTAAAAATCAACACACTTGAAAAACAAAAAGAGCAAGCTTTGGAAGATCAAGAGGCATATCAAAAACAAGTAGATAAAATACTTGCTCGCCAAGAAAGACTTGAAAAAATGCATCAAAAAAGAAAGTAAAAACTAGAAAATAACCGCATATCCTGAACTTGAACCACGAAAAAAAGGCCACCTATGCTAGGTGGCCTTTTTTTATGAAAAACCTCATAACTACAAAAAACAACCACAATATTTATGTTGCAAAGCATTATAATAACTGGTACGTAAAGGCTAGAACAATGTAGTTTAATGGTTTGTACAAAACCCTCAGCATGATTTCTAAAGAACTACATAAAAAGGGGAAACAACAATGAAAAACATTAACATCTTATTTCTTTCTATATTTGTCTTGGGAGTCGGCTCATCTGCATTATATGCTGCTGAGATCGCATGCCCTCAAACTTGGAATGGATATCAATTACTGAGCGGTTATATCACTGATATTGATCCAAACGATCGCAGGGAAGAGAAATATCTTGCCTGTAAGTACGGTATTGAAACAAAACAAAAAGAGGCTTCAGATAACACAATCTATCAAAACTACCTTGATTGTGTCACCAGCACTGTACACCCCAAAGCATTTACCGATCAAGAGAAGTTAAAACAGCAAACCGTGCAAAATCAAGAACAAAATTCCAGTGATGAACCCGCATGGACTTATATCAACCATGAAGGAGAAATCAAAGAAATGCGAATGACTGGTAAATTTTCACCCAGAGCTTTAGCCTTCTTTCTACCGATAGAAACACAAAAAAATGGACTTGATACTTTTGTTTGCATGCTTCGTATCCCTGCAGAAAGAATTTATGGCACTTTAGTCAACGATATTAGTAAATGGTATAACCTAAAAGCAATCGTTGGTACTGATGGTATTGTCACCTCGCAAGTCGATGTTGACTTTATACCAAGCGCTATGGCCTCGACCGACAAAATGGAAGATATGGGTGCAGCATACAAAACTGTTGGGGAAAAAATCTATTATTACATTCCACAAGATGGACAAGAAAATGGCAGTATCGTCAAGGTGGGTGAGACCTATAAATATGAGTTTATCAAAGAGACTGACCAAGAGAAAATTGATGTAAAAGGATTTCAGTTGCAATTCACATTCACCAACCAAATCCGAAAAATCACCGCAGAAGACAACCAAAACGATTAAACCGTAAAAATATCGGTGCCAGGGGTGCCTGGCACCCCTGGCACCGATTTTCATGCAGTGACGAATCAGGTTTTTTTGTGTATAGTGCTTGGCCTCTTGTAATTGGTTGTGGCTATGCGCCCAACCCCAGACCATCGGAATGCAAACAGCTATGGAACGCAAAGAAATTGTCATCAAAGGTGCCCGCCAGCATAATCTCAAAAACATCGATGTTTCGATTCCGCGCAACAAATTGGTGGTGATCACGGGGCTATCTGGCTCTGGCAAATCTTCTTTGGCTTTTGATACCATTTACGCCGAAGGTCAACGTCGCTATGTTGAATCGCTCTCGGCGTATGCAAGACA
>JAGRMV010000036.1 GCA_020441045.1 Deltaproteobacteria bacterium
GGATCCAAAGGCGGTCCCTTCCCATGAGATTGCTTTCATGCCTTCACGTGTTATTTTACAGGACTTTACAGGTGTACCGGCAGTGGTTGATCTAGCGGCCATGAGAGATGCAATTGTTAAAATGGGGGGTGATGCTTCAAAAATCAATCCACTGCGACCCGCTGAACTGGTTATTGACCATTCTGTGCAAGTGGATAAGTTTGGGACAGATACAGCTTTAGATGAAAACACCATCATTGAATATGAACGCAACAAAGAGCGCTATCAGTTTTTACGCTGGGGCGCGCAAGCTTTTGAAAATTTTAAAGTTGTCCCTCCTTCTACTGGAATTGTCCATCAGGTCAATCTTGAACACCTGGCCCGTGTTGTCATGAATGAAAAAGACACGCAAGGACGTCCTACTCTTTTCCCAGACACTTTGGTAGGCACAGATTCACACACTACAATGATCAATGGTCTTGGTATTCTAGGTTGGGGCGTCGGTGGCATTGAAGCTGAAGCTGCCATGCTTGGACAACCGATTTCTATGCTTATTCCTCAGGTGATAGGATTCAAACTTGTAGGCCAACTTCCTGAAGGCGCTACCGCTACTGACTTGGTTCTTACTGTCACGCAAATGCTTCGGAAAAAAGGAGTGGTGGGTAAATTTGTTGAGTTCTTTGGGCCGGGGCTTGACACCTTGCCATTGGCCGATCGTGCAACTATTTCAAACATGGCTCCAGAATATGGAGCAACATGCGGTATTTTTCCGGTCGATGAAACCACTTTGGCATACCTACGCTTAACTGGCAAAGATGAAAAAACCGTCAACACCATCGCTCAATACTATAAGCTCCAAGGCATGTTTCGTACCAGTGAAACCCTGGACCCAGAATATACTGACGTACTAACACTGGATATGTCAACCGTACAACCCTCACTGGCAGGACCAAGTCGCCCGCAGGATAGGATCTTACTCAAAGATATGCAATCAAGCTTTGAAAAAAGTTACGATTCCATTTCTTTTGATACCAATGTCAATGTTAGCTATAAAAATCAAGACTTCAAATTATCTCAAGGCGATGTTGTGATTGCCGCCATCACCAGTTGTACCAATACTTCAAACCCTTCTGTTATGATTGCAGCTGGATTACTTGCTCAAAAAGCCATTGCCAAAGGTCTACAAGTCAAACCATGGACCAAGACTTCCCTAGCACCTGGTTCAAAAGTTGTAACCGATTATCTTGATAAGGCTGGTTTGAGTACAAGTCTTAACCAACTTGGCTTTCAAACTGTTGGTTATGGTTGCACCACTTGTATTGGTAACTCTGGACCTCTACCTGAGCCCATCGAAGCCGCTATCGATGAAAAGCAGCTAACGGTCGCATCCGTATTAAGTGGTAATCGAAATTTTGAAGGCCGTGTTCATGGTAAAGTTCGTGCAAGTTATCTCGCCTCACCACCACTAGTGGTCGCTTATGCATTGGCAGGCAATGTTCGTATGGATTTAACGACAGATCCACTAGGGCAAGATCAACAAGGTAAAGATGTATTTCTCAAAGATATTTGGCCAACCCAAGAGGAAGTACAAAACTGCGTATTATCAAACGTTGATGCCAAAATGTTTCAAGATTCATATGCCGACGTTTTTGAAGGTGATGCGCATTGGAAAAGCATCACTTCTTCAACTGGCAAAAACTACCATTGGGACGAAGCATCGACGTATGTGAAACACCCTCCCTTTTTTGAAAACATGGCGAAAACACCTGGTGAAGTACAAGATATACAAGATGCAACAGTGCTTTCTTTATTAGAAGACTCCATCACCACGGATCATATTTCACCCGCCGGGGCAATTGCCAAGGATTCGCCTGCCGCGAAGTATTTAGAGAGCAAAGGTGTAGAAAGAAAGCTATTTAACTCCTATGGCTCTCGACGTGGTAACCATGAAGTGATGATGCGTGGAACTTTTGCCAATGTTCGAATCAAAAACCAACTCTTGGATCATGTTGAAGGTGGATATACCAAATTTTTCCCTACTGGAGAAACCCTGTCTATCTTTGATGCAGCCATGAAATATCAAGAAGCAAATACACCACTTGTTGTTCTTGCTGGTAAAGAATACGGGACAGGCTCTTCTAGAGACTGGGCGGCCAAAGGCTCTTTTCTTTTGGGTATCAAAGCTGTCATTGCACAAAGTTTTGAACGCATCCATCGAAGCAATTTGATTGGCATGGGCGTTCTTCCTTTGCAATTTAAAGACGGTGAATCAACCAAAACCCTAGGTCTTGATGGCACTGAAACAATTTCCATCATCGGCCTTGCGGCTGACTATCAAAAAGTTCGTGAGCTTAGTGTTACTGCCAAACATAATAATGGCAACACCACAACTTTCCAAGTACAACTTCGTTTGGACACGCCGAAAGAACGTGAATACTATCAGCATGGAGGCATTCTTCAATATGTACTCCGACAAATGGTGTAAGGAGAATATAATATTATGATTAAAGAAATGACGGTCACAGAGCTTAAAAAGCGCATTGATCAAGGGAATAAACCTTTTTTACTCGATGTACGCGAAGACAACGAAGTTGCTGCGGCCAGCCTCGATTTCGACATGCATATTCCACTGGGTGATCTAACCGACGATTATACCGAAATCGATAAAGACGCTGAAATTGTAATTTACTGTAGAAGTGGCGGACGAAGCCGACGTGCTTGTGAATTTTTATCTGACCGTGGTTATACCAATCTGACCAATTTAAAAGGCGGAATCCATGCTTGGTCTGATGAAATCGATCCAAGTCTACCTAAACCATAGCTTTTTATAAAACTAGAGGGCTTTATTTTGCAGGATGTACGTATCAATAATCTTTTGGTTCTCTACGCCTCGCTGATAAACCTCAGCATAAGGTATACTGGTAAAACTCACCATGGTATATCGAGACTGAAAGCTATCTGGGTTTTCTTTCTCCAGTTTTTGCGCAATTTTTCTACGTGCAAGATAAGATGGATCAGAAACGGAATCTCTCATCTCAACAAAATTTTCTAATGCCATCAGTGCAATTGCGTCCGCATCTTTTTTGCGCAGTTTTGAAAACCCTACAATCGCCTGATCTATACCAACTTGGTCAAGTTGTTGGAAAAAAAGCTGCACATCCTCAAACGAAGCATTCATTCCCTGACCAAAAAATGGGACAATCGCGTGGGCCGCATCTCCAAGAAGCAAGACATGATTGTCAATATTCCATGGATCACAACGAATGGTTGCCAGTGAGCCCGTTGGGTTAGCAAAAAACTGCTCAGAAACATTGCCAATCAATGCAAAGGCATCTGGAAATTCCCGCTTAAAAAACGTATTGACCTGATCTTCTGAGTTTAAATCGTCAAAACCAGGCTGACCATCATAATCCAAAAATAAAGTGCAGGTAAAACTACCATCCATATTAGGAAGTGCAATCAACATAAACTTCTTACGTGGCCATATATGCAGTGCTTCTTTTTCAAGTAAAAAATTTCCATCATCGGAGCATGGCAGACAAAGTTCTTTATATCCCTGTGGGATATAATCCTGTGAATAGTTGAATCGATCCTTTTTCATCAATGCTTTACGCACCTTAGAAAATGCTCCATCGGTTCCAAATACATAATCATATTGATGTTGAGAAATTTTACTACTTTGCTGATCTTCAAAAACCAAGATTTGGTTTATTGCATCATATTGCAGGCATTTTTTTTCAAAATGCACTTCAATCGCATCATACTGATCCGCTGCGGTAAGTAAAATTTCATTCAGGACTTTCCTTGAAATTGAATAGATAACATGGTTTTTTTGCGTACCATAGGGTTGAAAAGAAATAGAACCATCTTGCATATGTACTGCGCGCCCCTTCATGGGAATCATATAAGGTTCTACAGCTGCAAACATATCTATCTGTTTAAGCGCTTCAATTCCTCGGTGTGAAAGTGCCATATTAATGGATCGCCCCGCATCGGCATCTACACCACGCACATCTTTTCGGTATTCAAAGACATCAACATGCCAACCACGCTGGGCAAAGTATATCGCCATTAGCGATCCACAGAGCCCGGCACCAACGATAGCCACTTTTGGATTGCTCATAAAACCTCCTCTAGTAGTTCGACAAATCGATATACATCTTGATATGTATTATAGAGCGGGACGGGTGCAATGCGCACGACATTGGGTTCTCTCCAATCACACGCTACCCCCTTGGCAATCAACGTCTCATAACCTGACTTTCCACCCGGGATTATCAACGAAAGCTGACAACCTCTCTGTTCTGGGTTACTTGGGGTAACTATAGAAATTTTGTCTTTCAATCTTCCCTCTAGTAAAAAGAATAAAAAACCTGTCATCGTCTTCGATTTTTCGACCAATGCAGGCATGGTAGCGCAATCAAAAATATCTAAACTCGCTTGTAAACAAGCAGTAGTCATAATTGGGATGTTACTCACTTGCCAGCGATCAATCCCAACCATCGGAGAAAAGTCTTTTTCCATCAGAAAGCGTTTTTTCTCATCATGTCCCCACCATCCCGCAAAAATCGGCAAGTCAAAATTGCTAGCATGTCGATCATGTACAAATGCACCTGCAATACACCCGGGTCCACCATTAAGATATTTGTAAGAACACCAGACCGCAAAGTCGACACCAATATCATGCAGATCCAATTCAACGTTACCGACAGCGTGCGCAAGGTCAGTCCCGACAAAACAACCCCGCGCATGACCTCTGTTTGTAATGGTTTTTAAATCAAACCTCTGTCCTGTGATATAGGAAACCCCTTCGATTAAAATCAAAGCAATTTCCTCTCCCCTTTGATCAATCAAAGCGCATAACTCTTCTTGACACACAACACCTTCAGAACCCTCTGGCCCAAAACAAATCATGGCATCAGAGGGGTCATAGCCATGGAACGCGATTTGTGAGGCAATGGCATATCGATCAGAAGGAAAAGATTGATTCAAAAGCAAAATTTTATGCCTTGATGGCGTGGGTTGATAAAAAGAGACCATCATGGCATGCAAATTTCCCGTTAATGTATTCATTGCAACCACTTCTTGTGAAGAGCCTCCAACCAGGCGTCCCAAACTTTTTTTCACAAGATGATGATAGGAGACCCATGGATTTTTGGCTTCAAAATGCCCTTCAACCCCATATTTTTTCCAGTCGTCTAATTCTTGCTGCACTCTTTGTGCTGTTGATTTGGGCTGTAGACCTAAAGAGTTCCCCACAAAATAAATGCTATCTTTGCCACTTGCAGACGTAGGAATATAAAATTGATCTCGATAAGATCGGAGTGGGTCGTTTGCATCTAGCTGCGCTGCAAAATCCAATGTGCTCTCAAATTTCATCATACAATCTCCGGATACAATAAGGGCCGTGATGGCACTCCATCAAGCTCCATATTGCTTATTTGTATATTTAATGCATAAATGCCATCATGAATTTCATTGGGCACATAAATCAATTCGGTAATAGACTTATCTTCTGCTACATTGTCTGACATTGTGATTTGGCCTGGCTCAACATGCCAAAATGCACGATGCGCTAACAGATGGCCCCCATCTTCGATGGGATCTACTGATGGGAAATCAACCAATAAATGTTTGATTCCATACTCATTGCAATATTTTATTGCATCTACTTCCATATATGCAGCATCTGTATAGGTTTGATTTTTTTTATTTGTTGGGTTTGGCATAGTTCGAATAATCAGCGCCTCAACGTCTGAATCTAGAGTTATTTTTTGTAAATCATTTTTCGAGATACCCTTGACTTCAAATGTAACAAGTTGCGCAATTCCAAAAAAGGGTTTGATCAAGACTGGCACAGGTTGCACATGCGATAAAATATGCCCGACACATTCCGTATGGGTACCATGACAATGTGGATTGATTGTAATCTCATGACAATTACAACTTCCGCCTAAGCCAACATCTCCAATAAAGCTATTGACCTGATAAGGGTTTTTCTTTGGGGTTGCCGCGCCAAAAGCTGAAACGGAATCAGAAAAGGAAATCGGGATAGAAATATCCATTGCTTTTTTTAAATCAAAGATTCTATGCCCGATGGTTACATGTGCTTGCATATTTTATCTCCACCGAAAACCCAATTCAGTAGATATATCACTCGGTAATGACGGTAAGTTTTTTCTTGAAATCATATAGGACGGCAATTCAACTAGCTCAGGAAAAATACAGGACTGAGCAATGGAAACATGTAAATATTTTTGCCCAGAAGAACCACCTGTACCCATTTTTAAGCCAATCATCTTCCGCACCATGGACAGGTGGCGCTGTTTCCAAGCCGTATGATTTTGATCGATATCAACCAATACACGTAAAATTTGATAGGGCATATGTAACATTGGATGATCTCGATAAAAATGAATAAATAACGCCGACAAAAAAGCTTCTTTGGAAAGCCCTGAAGATCTTCCTTTAAATATGGATAAAAAACTTTGGTACATGTTTTCAATATTTTTCTCTTCTTTGTCTTTTTGCTCCTTTTCTAGAAAAGGATGATTTTTGATTAAATCTTTCTCCTTTGCAAACATGGTTTCAATCACTTCTTTAAAAGAAGTTTCAAAAGAATAATTTTGCCAAGAAAGAAATGGGTTACGTTCTAACCATTTTTCAACGCCATCAAATAAAGAAAAGACATCTCCTTCAAATTGATCCCTTTCTTCTTCACGTAGTGCGCTTCGTGAATAAGATCTCATTTCATCTGTATGGTTTTTATATGCACCTAGCTTTTTTTCCAATTGCTTAAATTGTAAACTTTGAAAACCAGAGGCTGGAATCAAGTCATCTCTAAAATCCAAAAAATCCAACGGGGTCATTGTTTCTAAGACGTCAAAGTGATTGGCCATCAATTTTTGTATTTCCGTGATGCGTTGTAACCGGTGGTGTAGTACACTTGTTTGCGCATCATCAAGGGTGGGTTTTTGAAACTCGACTAAAACCGAATCCAACTCAAAATGAATTTGCTTCATCCATAATTCGAGCGTTTGGTGCACAATAATAAACAACATCTCATCATGCGCCACATGGTTGTTTTTTTCACTCTCAAGGGACTGCGCACCCAAAATACGATCTAGTTGAAGATATTCAGGGTAGTAAACTTCTTTTTTCATTTTTCACACTTTCTGCAAGTTTGTGATAGTACAATAAGATGTCTTGTATGACAGGCATAGTATGGAAAAACTAGAACCTGATCAAGGAGAAATCGTGCCTTTTAAATCAATCATATTGTTCACATGCCTTTTTATCATCCCAGCCTATGCGTGGGGCAGTCCGGCGACGCTAACACCGCCTCGCACTGTTGGGGTCGATTTTGCCATCCCTTTTATCGTCAACGCTGGTGGCAATAGCGTCAATGACACAGATCATAAAAATATGGGGCTGCGTCTTCAACATTTTACCAGCAACAATCTCGCATTTGGGGCTAGATTTTCCGTTGATATTGAAGAGGACTCAGGTCGTTTTAAGCGATGGGTGATTGCACCTGGCCTTATATACCAATGGTTCCAAGGGCAAGCCTGGATGCCATATATTCGCACTGATATCCCCGTCATTGTACATGGGGCCCTCAATAACCAAGCGTCAGATAAGAAAACCGATGTTGGTTTTCTCGGCGGATTTGGTGTCGCTTGGAATATAGGAAACGCGATGGGCATTCCCAATATGCTCCTCTCCTATGATTTTTCTATTCGCTACTTTTTTGGTTTTGGCAGTGCCATTTCTAACTTTGGCATAGAATTCGCTCGTTTTGGTCTAGAATATCGGTTTTAGTCTCATGCACAATACAGAAAAACGCTTGGTTTTTTGCCAAAAGTTCCAAGAAGAGCTTCCCGGTTTGTCTACCCCACCTCTGCCAGGAGAATTTGGACAACGCATTTTTGAGCATATTTCTGAAAAGGCGTGGAAAGCTTGGATCGATGAACAAACAAAAGTCATCAATGAACTTAAATTACAAGTATTCAAACCAGAAGCGCAAAAGACTTTACAAACCTACGCCGAAAAATTTTTATTTCAGCAAGCACAAAGTATCCACCCCAATAAGGACTAAATCTCACCCTATTGACATACCTAACGCAGTTATCTTTTTTTGAACGTAGAGACTTTTTCCGCATCTGAAAAAAACAGCACATATGTTACAGCTAATTCAGTATAGGGTCAGATTTATTTTCCGATATTTGCCCAGACGTATATGTTTCCATTTTGAGCAATGTGATAAGCTGTTCCATACGATCGTGATGAGATTCTACCTCAAGCAATGCTTGCTTTTCAAGCACTGAAAATGGTAACACCTGACTGAGAATATTAATAAGCTGAAAATTTCTGATACTTTTAATATTTTCCATTTTAATTTTTATTTTCTTTTTTCGAATATATTGGTCCAATAACACAAAGAATTCATCACGATCTAAATGCACATCTTTTTGTGAAGGATCCATAATATATTTTTCATATGAAACAGTCGCTTTTCGATAAAGAACTTTTTTATCAGTAATTTCACTTTGAATGCAAAAACGACGGAGCCCTCGGAGCACCACAGCATAGCGTCTATTTGGTAGAGATTTTGCTTCGATGATTTCAGCCACTGTCCCCACATCAAAGAGATCGATATGAGTGGGCTCTACCTCACTCTTTGGTTGTATAATACCAATAAACTTTGCACCTATTTGCAAATCCTCATACATTTGTAAATATCGTGGTTCAAAAAGCTGCAGTGGCAAATTACACCCGGGCAATAAAATGCACTTTTGTAAGGGGAAAAGTGGAATTTCTTTAGGCAGTTCTTGCATGCGTTATTTCACACGATCGATAAACTTCTTAAACTCTTCAACTGTTCTTTTACCCGTATACGGTTGACCATTTACAATAATCGTCGGTGTTGCCTGTATATTATACATATTTGCTTGTGAAATATCGGCTTTCACGATTCTCAACGAAGTATCACTCTCTAAGCATTGTAAAAATTCGCCTAGTTTCATCCCCTCACGCTCTGCAATATCTTTATATATACCATCATGTAATTTAAATTGGTTTTGAAATAAAAAATCATGGTAACGCCAAAACTTGTTTTGCAGGCTTGCACAAAATGAGGCCCGTGCTGCTTTACATGCTTGTGGATGTAAACTGCGCACAACATTACTATTACATGCAGCATCGAGAGGGAAATATTTGTATGTAAGGTGAATCTCTGGCCCTAATTCTTTTTCAAGTAGATACAAGAACGGAACCGCACTTTTACAAGCAGGGCATTGAAAGTCACTAAACACTTCTACCTTAATACTCGAAAGTGGATTCCCCACTGATCGCCCCATAAGTGCGCTATCACGATCAAATTCAATCTTCATACTTCCTGATTGAAAATGGAAGTACGAAGCGAGTATGACAATAAAAAGGGCTACAAGCACTTTTATGGCCATCTTATTTTTGTATATACTCAGTATTTCATCGAGTAAAAGAGAAAACCAATCGCGATTGTCTGCCTTACGAATTTTATGTATCCATATAAAAAATAAAATCGATACAATATAAAGACCTGAACAAAAAATGCATACCGTTTTTAATTTAACAAACGCAATAAAGGCCATGCCCACTGTTGCAGCAAGTGCTAGCCAGGCCAGTAAGTAAAGGTATAAATACTGCTTGATGACATCTCGATCAGAATGTTTATAAGCAGAAAAAGCCAGCCCAAAAACCACTAGATATAGTAAAATACTAAACACTGGGACAGGAACCCCAAACCAAAGTGAATACTCTTTGATCAGCAGCACACTGCAACTAAAAAGACTACCCATATCGCAGGTTCCACCCAAAACATCATAATTCATATGCAAGATGAGTAAATAGATCGATATACCCAGCCCTGCCAAGGCATAAGAACAAATGTGTCCTAAAAGTTTTTTCATACTACGTTTTATCACTATATGAGAATTTAGATTTTATATCAACCATTTAGGCGCTTCCTTCTGTAGAGTAATAATCCTAAAATAACAAAGCCAATAGCCACAAATTGTCCCGGTGTTAAATGCACATACCTTGCGTCAGATCCCGGAAGATTTTTGATTCGTAAAAAATCAAATAAAAACCGGAATACACCATAACTGACCAGAGTAAACCAGCTAAATGTCAAATGGCGGGATTTATGCATAATCCATTTCCTACCTATCAAAATCAAAACAAATAAAAACAAAGCCTCATAGAATCCAAGGTCATGTCTTGCACCTCCAGGAAAATCTACTGCAAGGAAAAAAGTGGATAGACTGCCTGGATGATCATGGACTGAAAAACAGCCCACACGCCCCCAAAAAAATCCAGTAACAACAGCCCACATACCTCCATCGAGATATTGAAAAAAATCTTGTTTTTTATACTGCAAATATACATATGCTCCGATCCAACCACCAAGCATCCCTCCTACAGATGAAATACCATTAAAGCGAAAAAATATGTTTTTCCAAGAGAACGGTTTCTCATAAAACAACCCATGGAAAACATGAGAAACCATAAACCCAGTTATCACTGCCACAAACACCAAATCATAAGCAGTCTTCTCTGACAGGTTATGTTCTTGCGCGTACTTGAGCATGGCTTTAAAACCAAAAAACAAACCCAAGGTCACAAAAATATCAAATGACGATACCGTTTGACCTAAAACTTCAAAAACTGGAAATGTAAAATATGGGACCACACCATAATGTAACCAAGAATAGTAGGATTACAATCACTTTATAACTCAAAAGACCTGAATGATTTGTCGCACTTGATGAATTCATGTAACTTAAACGACAAACATGGACAGCAATATACTGATTTTAATGATCGCTACTTTTTTTTCGGGATTCATTGATGCAATCGTAGGGGGAGGTGGACTTATTTCTGTCCCAACACTTCTAGCACTTGGGCTTCCTGCTGACCGGGTTATAGCTTCCAATAAAATGATTGGCGTATCAACTGCGTTGGCTGGGACATATAAATACATAAAATCTAAAATTATCGTATGGGAAGGACTTCCAAAATTAATCGTGTTTGCCTTTGCTGGCTCAATTTTGGGAAGTTATACAAATTCACTCATGTCCCCAGAGTTTTTGCGTGTATTTATTTTTTTTACCATTTTATCGCTTTTTCTGTATCTAACATTCAAGAAAGAAATCGAATTTAAGAATCTCCCTATTTCCAGATATGCTCCCATATTTTTTCCTATCATCATCACTGCATTAGGGTTCTATGATGGTTTTTTTGGTCCTGGAACCGGTACCTTCTTGATCATGGCCTTGCTTTACTTTCAACGCTTTTCTCTTTTACAGGCTGGTGCAACTGGAAGAGTCTTAAACCTGACGTCCAATCTGGCATCAATTTTATATTTTTCAACAACTGGACTTATCGATATAACCTTTGTACTTCCTGCGATGTTTTCTTCATTTATAGGCGGATATTGTGGGGCATCTTACTCAGTAAGATATGGATCCAGAGGCATACGTCCTCTTTTATATTTTTCAGTAACGGGACTCCTGCTCAAACTAGGATATGATCTATTTCTGTCTTAAAAAATCATTAGAACATCCATGCATGGTTTATTGTATATTTTTTGATTTAGATACTTAGAGTTTGTTTTTTTTTCGCTCTTTGAGATTAACAATGATTTTTCCAGATTGTTGACTGACGTCTTTTTCTTCGACCCCTAAATTAAAAGCCAACTCTCTGGTCCTGGTGACAACATCTCTAAAGTTTGTATCAACATCTTTGACTTTCTGAAACTCTTTATAGGCTTCCATATGTCGACCTATGGCGATATAACATTCAGCCAATTCATAACGGATACCCAATGCTTTGGGATCCTGGTATGAAATACTTTGCAGTACCTCATCAAAGGTTTTAATTGCAGTCGGATAATCTTTTTTATCCATATAGCAGATACCCATCAAAGATGATGCATCAATTTTATGGTTTGCCCCTTTTCGAGCAGTATCAAATGCAGCTATCGCCTCATCAATCAGCCCCATTTCTTTGTATGCAGCACCCAAGTCATAGTAGGTTTGAGAATCACTTTTATCGATTGTACGTGCAACACCTTTCTTAAATTCTAATATAACTTCTTCTGGCGTAAGGTGCTCTAACTCTTGATCTTGATCAACTTCAGATTGCGCAAAAGACCTTTCCAAGTCATCAATTTCATCTCTCAAAGAGTCTGCAAGATCAAAAAAACCTCCTTTTGGATCTGACATTTTATCAGGAGCGGGGCCATCAGATGTAGGTGCATACTCAGGGAAAGACTGGTTGGTTTCAAACTCTATGTTATCTAAATCTGTTTTGGGCGCAGCCTGCCTTTCAGAAACTGGTGGGGGCGCACTCTCCAACAAAGTTTCACCGATAGATTCGTCTTCATTGAGCTCTTCACCAAACTGAGCACTTACATTAGATAAATCCATTTCAAATGACTCATCTCCTATACTAGAGAAATCCTGCGTCGATAAATTGACTTGTGTTTGATTACTAGGATCATACTGTGTTTGCATACTGTCTTCAGCAGACTCATCGATTGTTGAATCCATGTCGGATAGATCCAAACCTTCAATTTCATTGAATTGACTCATTTCTGACGGAGACTCCATATCAATTTCGTCACTTTTAAAATCGATAGACATGTCTAGTCCCAGATCTGAATCTGAAACTTGCGGAGTACTTTGTTTACCTGCCGTTGTAAGAAAATCTAAATCTACATCATCTTGATCCGAATCAGGCGCGTCCAAGTTTATGCTCAGAGACTCTTCATCAGAGAATGCATCAAGTGAAGCCTCTTCCAAGGACTCATGAATCATGACAAACTCTTCTTCATTGACGCTTAACTCAGATTTTTCAACTGTGTTTGGGCGAAACTCATCAAAACCCGTTAACTCGATCTCTTTTTTACTTTCTACAGGTTGAATATCTTCACTAAGTTCTAAGACAAGATCATCTTCCAACAGGTTTTGCTCAGCATCTTTTGGGTCAGACTGACTCTTATTGACAGATTTATCAATCAGTCCACTAATTTCTTCTTCAGAGATTTCAGCACGTTCAATTGGCTGCGCGAAAGATTGAAAGGAAAGCTCACTCACATCATCCGAATAAGGGTCAGAAATCTTACTATCCATTTCATCAAGCGTTAATTCAATTTCATGTGAAACTTCAGCACTTGGCTTTCTTTCAAATTCATCAAAACTCGAATCAAAATTTGAGCTAGTGTCAGAGGACCCCGCATTTTTTACAGTTTTCTTATCTTTGATCTGTTGTGTCTTTGGTATATTTTGCCCCAAGTCTTGCCCTATCGGAACGCCTTCAACCTCAATTTGTTCACTGATATGAGACACCTCATGCGACATAATAAAATCCAAATCCTCAATAACACTATCCTCTATGCTTGCTGTAGGCTTTGGCTTTTCGTGAGCACGTCTTGTCGCTTCTGCAACGGGCACTTCATCAAAACGGGCCAATTCTTGTAAGACAGAATCATCTTCATCTTCATCGTCATCGCCACCAAAAGCTTCCGTACGCGCTTCGATAGAACTTGCTCCAGCATTCTCTAAACCACCTTCAAGGTCATCCAACGCCTGATCATCTTGCTTCTTAACACTTGATGAAAATCCATGCGGAGCCAATAGATCCTTATTGTGTTGCGCATTAGCACCTTTTTCTAATTCACCATTTTCTTTATATAGCGCAATAAGTTCATCATAAACAGACGTGGCTTTTTCTGGTTGATGCAATTCTTTGAAACAGTTGGCTAACATTTCTAAAATATCGACATTGGTTGGATGGGCTCCGTAGGCTTTTTGGATAATACGCAATGCTTTTTTGGGTTCTTTGGCCTCCATATATGTTTTAATTTGAATTTGCTGGGTATCCAAATCTTCTAAACCCAATCGATCCATCTTTTCAACCAGCAGATCAAGCTCTCTTACATTGGCGCTCTCATATATTTTTTGTGATGCTGCCCGGAACTGACCAATAGCCTGATCTCGGTCTCCTTGTTCTAAATATTCTTGCGCAAGATCAATCTTCGATCCCGTATTTTCACCTGAAAATTCAGAAATAATTTTTACAACTTCCAAGTATTCTGACTTAAGGCCACTTGCTTTATAATGTTCCGCAACCTTTGTATAATACATCTTTGCTTCTGTATCGATATTGAGCTTCTTATAAAGATTGCCAAGTTTCATGTGCACGCCCATATCATGCGCATTGATTTTGATGATCTTTTTATAGATTGCTATCGCTTTAGGATAAAAGCCATCATCAGAATATCGTTGTGCAACAAACTCGTACGAGGCAATAGCATCATCGGTGAAACCCAACTTTTCTTCCATTTCACCTTTACGCAAAACAATACGAACATCATCCGGACTCTGTTTCAGTATTTTATCGTATATTTTTAGTGCATCTTTGTATTTATTCTTCTGTAAATACTTCTGTGCTTTTTCTATCAGTTTTTCGCGACTCGCCATAATTTCATTATAAGTTTACACTAGGAATACACAAACGACCCCCAATATACTCTATTCTCCCATATATAGACGAGAAGATGAACGGATTTGTGCCTTTTTTAGCTATTTTTTTAAAAATTCGTTCAAAAAATGGGTGTCATACTCACCATTTTGGAAACTTTTATTGACAATAATCTCCTTATGCAGCGGAATATTGGTCTCAATACCCTCCAGCTGAAACTCCATCATGCTGGCACGTGCCTTACGTAAGGCTTCTGCTCTGGTTTCACCGTGAATAATCAGTTTTGCCAACATCGAGTCGTAATAGGGGGTAATAGTAAGT
>JAGRMV010000037.1 GCA_020441045.1 Deltaproteobacteria bacterium
CGGACGACGGCATGAGCCGCGCAATGCTTGAAGGCTGGATCCAGAAAGACGTCGCGCAGTCGCTTCTTTCAGCCGCCGGCCTCGATCTCGCCGGCCAGATGGACGCTGCGAAAACGCGCGGCTTTACGGCGGTTCCGATGACCGGGCTCAAGGCGTCGGCGAAAATCGTGCAGACGATCAAACGCTCGAACGACGCCAATGTCATCGGCGTTCTGAGAGGCGCGGAAGCGCCGGACGAATATGTTCTCTATATGGCGCATTGGGACCATCTCGGCGTCAACACGGCGACGGACGGCGCGGACAATATTTATAACGGCGCCGTCGACAACGCGACCGGCGTCGCTTCCATTCTGGAAATCGCGGAAAAATTCGCCGCCGGCCCGCGCCCGCGCCGCTCGATCCTGTTCGCTGCGGTGACGGCGGAGGAATCGGGACTTCTCGGCTCGGCCTATATGGCTGAAAATCCGCCCGTGCCGCTGAAAGACATCGCCGGCGGCATCAATATCGACGGCGTTCTTCCCTTGCCGCCGACGAAAGACATGATCGTCGTCGGCTATGATGCGTCCGAATTGCAGGACGTTCTGAAGGCCGTCGCCGAGGAGAACGGCAAATATTTGCGCCCCGACGCCGAGCCGGAAAAAGGCTATTTCACGTAATTTTTTACGTAAAGCCATAATGGTCAAAAACACCACGCCAACACCCGCAAGCTCTTCCATATGAGACTGATTATGATTTTGTTGCGGGTTTATCAGCAATGCCCCATCTGGCAGTGGATCACCGACATGGTGATGATCCGTCACAATAACACGAACCCCATTTTGTATAAGCTCTGAAATTGGGCCATGGCAATGACTCCCGCAATCACAAGTGATAAGCAATCCGTATTTTTCATGGATTGCTTTTTCAACCGCAACACGTGAAATTCCATGATTTTCTTGCAACCGATTGGGGATATATACATCCACAGGATAGCCAATCTTTTCAAAAAAAAGTGAAAACAGTGCACTGGCAGTAATGCCATCGGCATCAAAATCGCCATGGATCAAAATTTTTTGATTGCTTTTGATTGCCGCAACAATAACCTGACATGCTTCTTCCATATGACTTAAATCAAATGGTGAAATCATGCGTGTTAGAGACAAGTCCAAAAAAGATTCAACTTTATCACGGGTATCTAATCCCCTGGATACAAGAACATGCGCTAAAGCATGCGGCAAAAAGAAATCCTCTGCAATACGTGTTACAGCATCAACATCTGCTTGACGTATGCGCCAGTTCTTCATACTTTAGCAACAAATTTCTTACGCAGGTAAATCGTCAATGGAGCTGCGATAACAATCGAAGAATATGTACCAAATACGACTCCTAACGTAAGAGCCAATGCAAACGTCTGTGTAATCACTCCACCAAAGAAAAGTAACATCAAGGTTGCTATCAAAAGAGTAAGTGAGGTTAACACCGTTCGACTTAAGGTTTGATTGATGCTCATGTTCACAATTTCAGGGAAAGAGACGTTCTTGAGTTTTTTTACATTTTCCCGAATTCGGTCATAGGTTACGATCGTATCGTTGATTGAAAATCCGACAATCGTCAACATCGCAGCAACCGTCGAAAGATCAAAGGGTAATCTCATCAATGCAAACACACCCAAAACAGCCAGTGTATCATGAATCAATGCTACAATTGCTCCTGGAGCAAATTCAAACTCAAATCGGAACCAAATATAAACCAAGATAAATAAAATCGAAATAATCACAGCGCCTACTGCTTGTCGACGAAGTTCAGAACCAACTTTCTCACCGACTTCTTCGATTTGTAAAACTTCCATGTTCTCAGCCCCCATAGCTTCGGTCAGACCTGCGATCATTTTTGTCGAAACCCCTGAAAACTGTACCAAATACTCATGGCCAGATACTTTCCCAAATGGCGTCACATATTGCACAACCAAATCACCTTCGGTAATTTGGTTAACCGCTGTCTTTATTGCATCCGTTGACACCGCATCATCAAAAATGGCATACAAGCGCTCCTCTGAAAAACGAACACGTACATCATCATCACCTTTTTGAAATGAATTAAGTGTCTTTTGGATGGCATCTACATACTGTGTCAGCTGCAAGTCTTCCGGTTGCACACGAATCAAAAATTCATACTGGTTTTCATTACCATAACGTTGCACGTTGGCATTGTCATATCCTAATGGTTTAAGCGTTTGGCGAATCTGTTCTGCATCTGTCGCTTGGGTAAAACGTAAATACAGCTCAGTACCACCTTTAAAATCGATACCATAATTAAGTCCCTGCGTAATCAACGCATAAACACAAAAAGCAATAAAAAGCCCACTTATGGTAAAAAAGATGGGGGCCTTTGCAATAAACTGGAAATTAGGCTCAATCGGGACCAGCCGAAAAAAGCTTTGTTTGGTTTGCGCAGAATTTGTCGCTGTTTGTTTTTTTACTGATGTCGTCATGATGTTCTCCCTACCTAGATAGACAATGTTTTTGCTTGTTTTCTTTCAATCCACCACTGGAATCCTAAACGAGTGAACCACAGCGCAGTGATATAGTTTGCAATCAAACCAAAAATCAAGGTAACCGCAAATCCTTTGATCGGACCTGTACCAAAGTAAAATAAAATAAGTCCTGTCATGATCGTGGTTAAATTCGAATCCAAAATGGTTTCATGGGCGCGTTCGTATCCTAACTCAATTGCACCTTTAACTGGACGACCTGAATAAAGTTCCTCACGAATGCGTTCAAAAATGATGATATTTGCATCTACGGCCATACCGATGGACACCAAAATACCAGCAATACCCGGTAGCGTTAGCGTAGCATTGAGCATGCCCAAACAGGCCACAACAAAAATCAAGTTAATCGTCAAGGCTATGTTGGCAATCAAACCAGAACCTCTGTAATAAACCATCATGAATAGAATAATCAAAACGAAGCCAAACAAAATCGCTTGCAAGCCTTTTTCAATTGAATCTTTTCCTAAGCTTGGACCGACAGTACGGTTTTCCAAAATTTCAATTGGTGCAGGTAGTGCTCCAGAACGCAAGACCAAAGCCAAATCCTTTGCTTCTTGAAAAATTTCATTGCGAGGTCGAATACCGCTACCAAACGTAATTTGCGATTCACCGCCAGTAATATGAGCCTGCACAACTGGAGCTGAAACAATCTTGTCATCCAACACAATGGCCAACTGTTTGCCAATTCCCTCTTGAGTTAAATCAGCAAATTCTTTGGTTCCTTCGTTGTTAAAGCGAATGGATACCGCGGGCATGCCATATTGATCCTGGGTCATTCTGGCATCTTCCAAGTTTTCTCCAGATATGCGAAGTTCGCGACTGACAATGTAAGGTGTACGAGCAACTTCACCTGTCGTTGGATCGACAATCTCTTCAAAGAGTAGTTCGACATGATTAGGTAACTTATCAAAAAGCTGACGCTGAATATCTGCCAGCGGAGCATCATTGCCTACTTCATCATAAGCTTTACCAAGCCACGCAGCCACATCTGCAGCTGGCACTTCATCTGAAACCAACTGAAATTCTAAAATTGCTGTTTTTGACAAAATCTCGCGAGCACGATCTGGATCATCCATGCCAGGCAATTGCACAATGATGCGATTTTTACCTTTGGCAACAATACTCGGTTCAGAAACACCAAATTCATCTAGACGGTTTCGCAGTGTTTCGAGCGCCTGATCTATGGTTTCCTTCTCAATCTGATTCAATCGGTCTTTACGAACATCAATGCTAATAGCGCGGTCTGAATTAAACTTTTTGGTACCGTAACTAGAAACTTCAAGCGAGGGGAAGTACTCTGTAATCATGGTCTCAAATTTTTCCTTATCTTCAGCAGAAGCAAAGTCAGCTTCCATTTGGGTTGTGTCTAGACTTTTATGGAACCCTGAAAAAACCAAACCGTCATTTTCGGCTCTTTTTTTGATTTGATAGGCTAAACTTTCTGCTTCGTTAAGCAGGGCGCGGTCTAGATCAATACCTAAAACCATATGAATACCACCTTGCAAATCAAGCCCCAATCGCAGTGCCGTGGCAGGAAGAAATTTGCCAATGCCGGTCTCTTCACTTCCGTGATAAAAATTCGGCAGCACAAAATAGACTGCTGCTAAAACAAAAAATAACGAAACATAGAACTTGGTTTTCCATGATGAATTCATCTGCGCACTACTTTCTCTAAAAATTTATATGTACATAAATCGTTTATTTCTTACGCCTAAAAATTAAGCTGCTTTTTCTTCAGCAAAGCCTGCAATCGCCTGGCGAGAGATTTTGATTTTTACGTTTGGAGATACTTCCAACGTAATGACTTTCTCAGCAACACCAACCACTTTTCCGTATATACCAGCTTGCGTTACAACCTCATCACCTTTTTCAAGTGAATTAATCATTTCTTGTCTTTTCTTCTCATGTTTTTTTTGTGGCATGATCAATAAGACATAAAAAATAAAAAACATTCCACCAATCAATATTAATGATGAAAGTGGACTTCCACCAGTAGGTGCTGTAGCTTCTTGCGCCCAAGCGTTTGAAATAAAAAGTAAATCTGTCATAGCGCCTGTTACCTATCCTAGACGGTATGATAGGTCAAAAGAAATCTCTCATCATCGGTAGTGGCATGATCTAGCCTGAGGCATCGCATGCATCATGTTTTTCATCACACTTAAGAAAGCAAGGTATATATTTGACTTTATTTGTTTTTTCATTTGATTCTACATAGACCGTTGATCTTTCATTTCACGATTCATGACAACCAACGAGATAATCTATAAACACATCTTCACAGTACTTTTCATAACCAAATAAAACGTAAAGATTCAAAAAGTTATGCTGAACAAGTGCCTCCACCTAGCACACAAAAGGAAGAACAATGCCGGTGGTTTAACTGAACTCTTTTTTGGGCTGTTTTTAATGATCTCCCCAAATCAAACTGCCGATCATAGGCAAGCAGTGTACAGGCCATGACACTGGGATGCTTCTCTCCTTTGTGCCGAACTATCATTCGAGAAGATGCGCACATCATCGATGCTGGGTCTACTTTCAAAATATCCCAACAACTTTCCGTAATTTCCGGAACATCTTTATTTGCGTCCATTTCCGGAAACAACGTTAAGACCTTACGGTCGTATGCATCCAGAGGAATATCTTTGTGTGCAAAGAACTTGGCAAAACCATTTCGAACTTCATTCTCAGTTTCTTTCCATTTGAGTCTGCCAGCGATATCAACTCGAAATTGATGACCTATCAGCCACTGTAGACCTACAAGCATTTTCTCCCAAGCACCTTTACCTCTCTCCTGATCAAACAATACTTGGGTGTAATGATCCACCGAAACCCGTATGGTCAGTTGATCAGGGTATTTTGATTGTAAAGTCAGAAGTTCTTGCTTACGTCGTTGCATGGGCTTCATCGCATTGGTCAAAACCAAAACCCGCATACCCTGTGACAATGTCACCGCCAAAATATCAATTATCGATGGGTTCATAAAAGGTTCACCCCCAGTAAATCCTATTTCTTGGGTTGCCAGTTTATGCTGTTTGATTTCCTGTAAATACACATCGACATCTTCAACAGTCAGATAGAGCAACCGATCGTTGCGTGGAGACGATTCGATATAGCAATTATTACACGACAAATTGCATAATGTTCCTGTATTAAACCATAGCGTAGAAAGTGCCCCAAGCACGACTGAAGCTCGTTTTTCTCCTTTGGCAGTGATATTTGGGTCGCTAAATTTTTTGTTTTCCATCCTATTATCCACTTTATGTTGACTCGATTGACGCCTTAAAGGAAGTGTAAAACTGTAAAAAAGTTCCCTCTACAATAGCGTCGCGCATGCGTTTCATCAAAGTTAAATAATAATGTAGATTATGAATACTATTCAAACGCATAGCACTGTATTCACCAGCTTTAAACAAGTGATGTAAATATGCTGCTGAGTAACGCTGACAGGTATAGCAAGTACAATCGGGATCAATAGGATCATCTTGTTCTTTGTATACTGCCTTTTTGATTTGAATGCGTCCTTGGGTTGAAAACAATGTGCCATTGCGCGCATTACGGGTTGGCATAACACAGTCAAACATATCTATACCTCGATAAACATTTTCGACCAAGTCTAGTGGGGTTCCTACCCCCATGAGATATCTAGGTTTATCTTTAGGTAATATTTCATTACATACATCCACCATGTCCAACATGGCAATACTTTCTTCTCCAACACTTAAACCACCGATAGAATATCCACTACAATCTCTTTGGATGGTTTCTAGTGCGGAAAATTTTCGCAACTTTGCACTTATACCTCCCTGCACAATCCCATGTAATGACTGTGTCGGGGGTAATAACACTGTTTTACTGCGATCAAGCCACGCCAAACTCTTGATTGCAGCATCACGCAAGACATGATCTTCAGCTGGGAGTGAAGTACATATGTCTAGTGGCATGATGATATCCGCACCCAAATTTTTTTGAATTTCGATCACTTTCTCTGGTGTCCAAAAAAATTTATCTCCATTGATATGCGAGCGAAATTCGACGCCTTCGTCACTAATTTTACGCAGGGACTCTAAACTAAAAATCTGAAATCCACCGCTATCGGTAAGTATGGATTGTTCCCATCCCATAAATGCATGCAAGCCCCCACGTCTAGCAACGATCTGGTCTCCTGGGCGCAAAAAATTATGATACGTATTGGATAAAATAATCGAAGGATTTAATGTTTTGATATCATCGGTATCAAGCGTTTTGATACCAATATTTGTTCCAACCGGCATAAATACAGGTGTCTGGATGATACTACGAGAAGTCTTTAACTCCCCAGCCCGAGCCTGACAGTTTGCATCTATATGAGATATGTTAAAATCGTAAGACATGTTTGAGTTTACAAAATAAGCATCGCATCACCATAACTATAAAAGCGGTACTCTTGTTGGACGGCCTCTCTATATATATCAATGATTTTTCTCACGCCACCTTCTCCTAAAAACGCGGCTACCAACAATAGCAACGAAGAACCTGATAAATGAAAATTGGTGATCATTGCATCGAGAACTTGAAAGCGATACGGTGGATAAATAAACAAATCACTGGTCGTATGAAAATCAACGGGTGGACAATCATAGGATGCCCAGGTTTCTAGGCTTCTGGCAACCGTTGTCCCTACACCTATTACCTTTTGCTTATTGACTTTGGCCTGAAGTAAAGATGAAGTAACAACTTTGTCGATTTCGATATATTCTTGGTGCAGCTTTTTTTCCGTAAAATTTTTTTCAGTAAGTGGAGCAAATGTCCCCCAGCCTACCTCTAAAAACAAATCATGCCGATGCACGCCCAAAGCTTGAATATCCTGAATCAACTCTTTGGTGAAATGCAAACCGGCTGTTGGCGCAGCTGCGGCTCCAGACTTGGCCGCATAAACGGTTTGGTAATCCTTTTGATCTTGCAAGCTATGCTGCTCTTGTCCAGATTCTCTTCTGGATTTGAGAATATACGGAGGCAATGGTAAAAGACCGTGTGTAGCCAAGAAAATTTCGAGTTTATCAACAGTACAGTTAAGTTCAACATGCGCAATTTTTCCCAAACGCTTTGTAATTCGAAAAGATATCTCGTCTGACTCGGACAAGATATAGGGTTGCTGTTCTTTCAACTTTTTGCCTGACAAGATGACTTCCCATGTGCTTTGCGTTGTATCACTTTCAAGCAAACGCAAAAAAACGATCTCATGTTTGCGCTGTGAAGGTCCTACCCAGTATACTCTTTTTGGACTTACCTTGGCATGATTGAACACCAAGTGATCACTCGTTTGTAAATAAGACTTGATATCATAGAATCGTTTATGTTCGATTCGATCTTGTTGGCGATGATAGACCAACAACTTACATGCGTCACGTCTTGCAGTTGGTTGGGTTGCAACCAGGTGCCCAGGCAAATCAAAAGTAATTTCACGCATGAACGTCTTTATCCCCTTTGCTTCTGGGTCGAACAACTTTTACAAACGAGCTGAGGGGCAGGGATCACATTCCATACCGATCCTAAAACGATCCTCAAATCTTTAGCACCTTCAGGGACTTCTTTATAAAATGTGCAAAACTGCACTTGATTCGGTGGCGTATTACGGACAGGAACATTCTCACCACCACAATACTCACAGACTCTCATCTTGTCATTCTTGTACCATAAGATTGCAGCTTCTTTTGATGAGAACCCAGCAATTTGCGCGCGTTCAAAACCAAAATTATCGACATATTGCTCAGTGGGTCGCATCTCCTTCACAGCAACTAGTGATACTTCCTGCGTTTTCCCCCGAAAAAACGCGTACACCAAGTAACCAAGTGATAAGATGCAGACAAGCCAAATCAGACTATCAAAAACCCAACGTTGTCTTTGAATCTCTAAGTCAAACCAAAACAATTCTTTTTTTAAATCTGTAATACGAGCCTGATTTGCCTTAGGTTCAGTCATCAATGGATAAATTTCCATTTCAATGGCCCGGACTTGTTCTTCGAGTACGTCTTGGTCAAAACGATGAATTTTTTCCAACGGAGAGATAGCAATTAACCCCAGTGCAAGTAAACACAGGCCTATCAGCGTCACTGCTATTTTTTTCACTTTGCCCCCTTTAATGAATATGTTTTACCTGTAAGTTCAGACAATCGCGCGTGCACTTGCTTTACATCCTCCCAAACTTCTTTTTTGGCCGATGGGTTACGTAAGAGAAAAGCTGGATGATACGTCGGCATCAATGGCACACCATTATAGTCTACAAAACAACCTCGGAGTTTTGAAATAGGACGATCTGTTTGCAGTAGCGTCTGTGCAGCGAACTTACCTACCGTAAGAATTAATTTTGGCGCAATCGCTTCAATTTGTTTTTGTAAATAAGGCAAACATGTTTCAATTTCTTCGATTTCGGGATTCCGATTTTCTGGAGGTCGACATTTAACTACATTACAAATGTAAACATCCTGTCGAGACAGTCCTATCGCTTGTAAAATATCGGTTAACAGTTGTCCGGCCTTGCCCACAAACGGTTCACCTTGGATGTCTTCATCACGCCCAGGAGCTTCCCCAACGACGACAAGGTCAGCATCTGGGTTGCCTACTCCAAAAACGATTTGTTTACGGCCTTTTGATAATATGCAGCGCGTGCAATCTCCCAAACTTTCCCGAATACTTTGTAATACATCGCCCCTCACTCCAGTTGATTGAATTAAAGCCGTCGACATTGTTTCACCAGCACATCCATTTCTCTGTGCATCTTCAATCAAGTTACGTATTGCTGCTATGGCATCATGAACAGTATATGATGGTGGGTTGCTATGCATGCTGGACAACATAGTCAAATTTCTTAGAAGATGGAAATGATTTCTTTTGGTCAGGGCGCAAATTACATATATAAATAGGGACAATGAACACTCCTGTTGCCATTGTCGATGGTTTTCGGACACCTTTTGTCAAAGCTGGCGCTGATTTTTCTTTTGTATCGGCGCAAGAACTAGGTCGTGTCGTGACTGCTGAACTTCTTGCCCGAAGCCAAGTTGACCCCAATCATGTCGATGAAGTCATCTTTGGGAATGTCGCCCATCCCATGGATGCTGCCAATATTAGCCGTGTCATAGCCTTACAAGCGGGGCTACCTTTAAACATCTCAGCACAAACTGTTTCTCGGAACTGTGCTTCAGGCATGCAATCTATTGCCACAGCCGTTGATATGATCCAAGCCAAAAGGTCCAATATTATCATTGCCGGTGGTACCGAATCCATGAGCAATATCCCTCTGGTTTTTCCCAAATCCATGAGTCTATTTTTAGAAAAACTGGCGCGCAGTAAATCACCTATAGCGAAACTTAAAACCTTAAGCACATTTAAGCTTTCTTACCTTCAGCCCATCATCGCACTCTTACAAGGGTTAAAAGACCCTTTTTGTGGCTTATCCATGGGACAGACAGCACAAATTCTGGCCAATGAATTTGGTATTTCTAGAGAGCAGCAAGATTTCTTTGCACTCGGCAGTCACCAAAAAACATCCGCTGCCATGGAATCTGGAAGATTTGATCTTGAAGTTGTGCCCTTGTTTGCCAGCCAGCTCAAAAAAATTATCCATCGTGACATTGGCCCACGTGCCAATCAGACCATCCAAGCGCTTGAAAAACTACCTCCTTACTTTGATCGTAAGCATGGTAGTGTTACTGTTGGTAACAGTTGCCCGATTACAGATGGTGCTAGTGCACTTTTACTTATGAGTGAAGAAAAAGTTCGTGAATACAATATTACGCCGATTGCTTGGATCCGTAGCTATGCATTTGCAGGACTCGACCCCAAACGCATGGGTCTGGGCCCTGCAGTTGCAACACCTCTGGCCCTTAAATCCATCTCTAAAAAACTCTCAGATATGGACTTGATTGAGATCAATGAGGCTTTTGCCGCACAAGTATTATCAGTGCTCAAGGTTTTCAAAACCCCTGCCATCGCAAAACATATCGGCATTCCTTCCCCTGAGACACTCTCAGAAGTAGATCCAGCTATCGTCAATGTCAACGGAGGAGCTGTCGCTTTAGGACATCCTGTAGGCACCTCTGGCAATCGTATCGTTCTAACCCTGTCAAAAGAGCTTCATTTGAGAAACAAGCAATGGGGACTGGCTTCTATATGTATTGGTGGGGGCCAAGGTGGAGCCATGGTACTGGAGAGAAACTAATGCAGCAGTCTTTACGCCATATCGACTTTTTCATTCAAGATGGTATCGCCATGCTCGGCATGGATATGCTTGATAAAGGCGTCAACATACTGACTCAGGAAACCATGGATGAGTTGGCCTTGTGCATTCGCAAAATCTTTTCTATCAACGAGCTGCATGGCTTGATCATCTACTCGAAGAAAAAACATCAATTTATCGCTGGTGCTAATATTGAAGACATCGCATCCATCAAAGATCCTTCGGTCGGCGCGGACAAAGCCAGAGAAGGTCAGGATCTTATGGAAGCGATTGAAAGTTTAAAAATCCCTGTCGTCGCCGCCATCAATGGTCCATGTATGGGTGGTGGTTTAGAATTGGCGCTTGCCTGTAGTTACCGCATCACCACCGACTCAGAAAAAGTAAAGCTACAACTCCCAGAAATCCAACTTGGCATTTTACCAGGCTTTGGTGGTACCCAACGTTTACCGCAATGGATTGGTTTGGCCCATGCCCTTGACCTTATTCTAACAGGAAGAGCCATTGATGCTAAGAAAGCTGTTCATTTAGGACTGGTCGATGACATCGTACCTGAGCCTCTGCTCTTGGAGACGGCAAAGAAATGGATTGGTTTAGGCAAACGTAAAGCTTCTACTTACAAACTAAGCAAGTTGCAACGTCTTGCCGAAAGTGTACCTGCAGTACAAAAACTCATGTACCACAAGGCAAGAAAGTCTGTGCTCCAAAAAACCGGTGGCAATTATCCTGCACCTTTACAAGCTTTGGATGTCATCGAAAAAACTTTTAAAAAAACCGATGCATTTACCTATGACTACGAAGCTCAGAAACTTGGTAGTTTGGTCGCTTCACCTATTTGCAAATCTTTGGTGCAATTATTCCGCTGGACGGAAGAGATCAAAAAAACCTCGCAGTCCCTGCCCCCACAGCCTATACGTCAAACTGCTGTCCTTGGAGCTGGCGTCATGGGAGCAGGCATCGCCCATTTATTTGCTAAAAAAGGGAAAGATGTTCGCTTGAAAGACATTTCGTTAGAGGCCATTGAAAAGGGAATGTATAAAATTTTTACTGATTTCAACTTTGAAAAGAAACGCAAACGTCTTTCTTCACGTTTTGTCTCCAATAATATGCATCACATTTCTTTCACTACCACTAACAAAGGTTTTAAAAAAACCCAGCTGGTGATTGAAGCTATTGTTGAAGATATGCAGGTCAAACAAAAAGTTTTGGCCGATATTGCTCAGCATGTTTCACCTGATACAATTATTGCGACCAATACTTCTGCGCTTTCGGTCAGTGAAATGTCAAAACCGATCTCAAATCCACAACGTGTGATTGGACTGCATTTTTTTAATCCTGTGGCCAAAATGCCTCTGCTTGAAATCATTCAAGGTGAACAAACTTCACAGCAAACTGTATCCACTGCTTTTGCATTTGCACTTAGCATTGGTAAAACGCCCATCCTTGTTGCAGATCGTCCTGGATTTCTGGTCAATCGTATCTTAGGAATTTATTTGGCGGAAGCAGCCAGCATTGCCCAAGAAGGTATTTCTATCGCGGATATTGATTACACCATGAAAAAATTTGGAATGCCGATGGGGCCATTTGAGTTAATTGACGAAATTGGTGTTGACATTGCCAACCATGTTGGCAAATTTTTGGGAGAATCCTTTCCGTATTTTCCAACACCTTCCTCGCTACTAACACCGCTGGTTGATGCCAAACGATTCGGACGAAAGTCGGGCCAAGGGTTTTACAAACATAAGGGCAGACAAAAACGCCTCGACAATAAATTGATTAAAAATATGGGGCTACACACATCTACCAAAACACCAGATGATCACCTCGAAAGACTGATCACTGATCGTTTGGTGCTACTTATGGGGAATGAGGCCTATCGCTGTCTAGAAGAAAATGTTGTTCAGTCCGAGCGAGATATTGATGTAGGTATGGTTTTAGGGACCGGATTTGCACCCTTTCGAGGTGGACTCATTCATTACTTAAAAAGTAGAAATTTAGAAAACATCAAAACAACGCTTGCTACTTTTTCTGCAAAGTATGGCAAACACTTTGAACCCTCACAAGCTCTTGTCGAACAAAGTTATCGCTCTTGATGAAATAGATGGATTGTCTATCATCTTTCATGAAACGTTTGATCAGAGATGCACGCTACTTTCAAATCGTATTTCTTAGTATTTTTTTATGCATTGGCGTGTTTTTTCTCCGATTTCAAATCACTGCTATGCAATGCATATTATGCCTTGTGAGTGTGATCGCTTCCCAGTATTTTTTCTTTCGTTACTTTCATGTTGAGCAGAGATCATACCAAAGCGCCTTGATCACGGGCTTAAGTCTTTGTTTGCTCCTTCGGACCAACACAATTTGGGTTCACCCCCTGGCAGGCGTATTGGCGCTATCTTCAAAGTTTTTGATCCGATACCAACAGAAACATTTTTTCAATCCAGCCAATTTTGGGATTATTCTAAGTATTACTTTATTACCGGCATGGGTATCCCAAGGTCAATGGGGGCATTCCACCCTACTTGTGTTTTTAAGCTGCATGCTCGGATTTGTTGTAACCTATCGAGCCAGAGTTGGATGGGTAAGTGTTCAATTCCTACTACTATTTTTTTTATTGATCGGGGCAAGAAATGCCTGGCTAGGGTTTGAACACAAGATGACCTTGCACTCGATGCTCAATGGCTCCCTCTTGATCTTTGCATTTTTTATGATCAGTGATCCCAAAACCAATCCTCAAGCTTCCAAAGCAAGGTGGTTGCACCTCTTTTGGGTTATCTTATGTTTTGCGTTCTTGCAATTTCAATTCTACTTCGAGAATGCATTGTTTTGGTCTTTATTTATCTCTGCTCCCTTGATTCCACATTGGGATCGGTGTTTTGAAAAGCTGGAGAATTAGTTTCCTTCCGTACATTCTTTTGGTACAAAATCAACCATGCAAACCATACAGTTTTTCTTATTCATCGTACTGCTAGGCATACCCCATTGGGGTTATGCTTTTTGTGGGTTTTATGTCGCCAAAGCCGATGCCTCGCTTTTTAATAAAGCATCACAAGTCGCATATGTCAGGCATGAAAACCGAACTGTCATCAGTATGATGAATGATTATCAAGGGGAAATGAAAGACTTTGCTCTTGTGATACCCGTACCCAGTGTGCTTTCAGAAAAACAGATCCATGTAGGAGAAAAGGCTTTATTTGATCGTCTCGATGCATTTACCGCGCCACGCTTGGTAGAATATTTTGATTCTGACCCTTGTCAGCAAGTTGTCTATGAACAAATGATGCGTCAATCTGTTATGGAAGCAGGAGATCTTGCAACTACCGCAAGAAGCAAATCAAACAAGTCTCTTGGCGTAAAAATAGAAGCTGCCTATACTGTTGGAGAATACAATATTCTTATTCTTTCGGCCAAACAATCGGATGGACTTGAAACATGGCTTACCCAAAGTGGGTATAAATTACCCCAAGGCGCCTCGCAAGCCCTCAAACCATATATTGCATTAGGCATGAAATTTTTCGTCGCAAAAGTTAATTTGAGCAAACAAAGCAAG
>JAGRMV010000038.1 GCA_020441045.1 Deltaproteobacteria bacterium
GGTTTCATCCAAAACCTTGGCAAGTTTGATTTTATCCGCAGCAACTTCACGTAAAGAAGTTACAACATCTTTATTATCACATTGGATCAAAGGTATAGAGCCTTTAAGCAGTTGTTTGGAGCGTTCACAAACAAGATGAACAAGTGCAAACCGGTTATTGATTCGATCTAAACAATCTTCAATTGAAATTCTAGCCATAGCCAAGCATATATATGCAAGTTCAAAATAACCGTCAAGCCTGAAATAAAAACCCACACACTCCTTTAGGAGTGTGTGGGCAGGAAATATTGGGTTGTGGAGAAGCGATATTTCCTATTCACAGCGGAGGTATTCTACCTGGATCGTATCGTTATTTGACCATTGGTAGCTTTGATTAAAAATAATCTTGGTGCCAGTGGCATTGATCGACCAATTGGCTGGATCAACCACGACATTCTCGACTTTGACAGTCACATAAGGCTCTTCATCGATAAAAGCATCGTCACCATCAACGTCACAGATGTTACCGCTTAAGGTAAAGCTGTCATAGAAAGAAATCTCTTGTACCAACGCATTGGCCATCTCGTTCATACTTGCCTGAAATGCAGCGTCATCATTGTTAACAGAATCTTGCATGTCAACAATGCTTCCACCAAAAGCTTCGGCCAATACATTGCCTCCCCAAAAAGGCTGGCCTCCACTTCCTGGTGCTCCTGGCACATAGCCAATGGCAGCTGCATACGTTGGCAGGTCACCATTGTACTGTTGAATATCATCAATCAGAGATTCAACGGTTAAATTGTTCTCATACTTTCCATTGGCATTGGTTGTACCGTCTGTACAGTAATCTCTACGGACCTCAGGCTCTGCAGCATCCGTGGCTCCGCCCCACAAGGGATCGTTTTGATCACCACTATACTCGTTACCAGCTCCTAAAAAGAACTCGTTTTCGAAGTTGATCCCGCTTAGATTGGGTGAATAACATGCCATCTGTTCATCAGAGACCGCGACCATGACCAAAGTTGCATCATCACGAAAACACCCCGCAGCTCGGTTTGCAGCTAAAATGGAGGAATCGTTAAGCGCCATATTCATACTGACCAAAGGTGCTTCTGTTCTACCGCCTCCATTAGTACCAAGAGCAGCGTCCATGTTTTCACGAAACTTGGTTACAGCTGTTGCAGAAGAGACTGCATTGTTGCCATAGGTACAAATACACTTGTCATTGCCAGAAGCGGCAATAAGTTCTCCAGGGGTTCTACCGCCACCAGGAACATGTGCTCTCATGATATTGAGACAATAATCGAATACCCCTTGGCTTTCTAGCTGGGCTGTCCAGTCCTGAATCGAATCTTTGATCGCTTGCACTTCATTCCCCATAGAACCAGAGGTATCGACCACAAAAACAATTTCTGGTTTCGCCAACGGTGTATTGTTCGGCTGCATCCAGTTGTTGGTAACATTAAAGTAACTTAAACTTGGATCGGCTGCACCCGCAGGCACATTGGTTGTCTCTTCGGTGATATCATCTGGTACGTTTGTGCTTGTCCGCTCGAGAACACGTAAAAAATAACTATTATCCGAACACGCCCCCAAAGCCATCAAGCCAACTGCCAAGATGCCTACCCATGTGATTTGTTTTTTCATAACATTCGCTCCACTTGTTTTTTTGTTGTGATTTTATATCACAAAAATCACCTTTTTTGGAAACCCTCGCATTGTTGTATTCCCAACAACACAACTTCCACCCTTGGTATTGCAAGAAAGAGTCCAAAAAAAGTACGTTTTTTTATATAATAATTACAAATACTTAAAAAATAAGCTACAAAAGTTGAACCATTTTATATACGCAACTTTTGCATAGTTGCCTAAACCATGCTCAAATAAATCATACTTTCCCCCTTTGATATGTTGTGATCAAATCGACCAATGCATCGACTGCAGTATCTATATTATCATTGATAATCGTATGGTCATACCATTGCATGTCTTTTATTTCGCGTTCGGCTTTGCTAAGGCGATCTTGCACATCATCGGTACTGGCATTGGGTCGATTGGCAAGGCGTTTTGCAAGCACCTCCATGCTTGGCGGCACAATCAAAATCAAAACCACTGGATCAAACGCCTTGACAACCTCTTTGGCGCCTTGGTTTTCTATGACCAAGATGGCATCTTTACCCTGATCAAGGATACTTTGTACTGTTTTTTTGCTCGTCCCGTACAACTGGTCATAAACAAGTGCATATTCTGCAAACTCATGGTTGACGATACCGCGTTCGAATGTCTCTTTATTAACAAAAAAATAATCTACACCATCTTTTTCACCCGGTCTTGGTGTGCGGGTGGTATGCGAGATGGTTTTGGCTACATACGGTAACCGCGCAAGCGCTCGCATGACAACGGTAGTTTTACCTGCACCAGAAGGCGATGAGACTATAAAACACGTGGGTCGATTGGTTTTATTCGAGATTTTGGACTTGCTCACGCACTTTCTCCAATTCGCTTTTGAGTTGTACCACAATCTGGGTCATCTCTACATCAGAGGCTTTTGAGCCGACCGTATTGATTTCTCTGTTGATTTCTTGGATCAAAAAATCAAGCTTACGACCGACACCATTTTGATCAGGCTGATCACGTAAAATCTCTTGAAAAGAGTTGAGATGACTGGCCAAACGCACCAGTTCCTCCGTCACATCACTTTTTTCAACCAACAGTGCAACTTCCATCTCCAAACGTCCATGGTCAAGACTTTCTCGACTGACCCATTGCTGTACTCTTTGTTGAAGCTGGCGAAATTTCAACTTGCCCAAACTTTTGCTTCGACGCTTGATGTTTTTGGTTTCTTTGATGATCAAGCGCAAACGCTTTTGAATATCTGCAACCAGATGCGCACCCTCTTGCTGGCGCGACTGTTCCAGTTGATCTAAAGCCACAATAATTCCCGTATCAATATATTTTTTTATCTTACGCAAAGGCAATGTTTGCAAAGAAGAGGGTAGCGTTTTCAAAATCAATTCAAAATGAATCGGTTGTTCCAAACCCATTTTTTTGGATAGTATTTTTAAGTTTTTATGATGCTGCTGCAACCTTTTTTCGTCGAGCCCCGTATCCGTCTGCACAGGTTGTAATTTGATACTGATATCAAACTTACCACGATGAAATCGTTTTTTGACTTTGGCGATGATCTCACTTTCTAACTCCAACATTTCTTTGAGCCCAAAAACACGAATCTCCGCATGACGACTGTTCAATGAACGAGCTTCAATACAACAATGGCAGATTTCATCTTTGATCTCCGACTTACCAAAACCTGTCATACTCTGAACCATCATACTTCCTTAAGCTTAATATTACGCGATCCTCTTGGCTCGCACCTTTCCAATGTGCTGGCAGCAACTATGCAACTCGTACCAGCACAAAAGCATCAACTTTCTTATGCCAAAAATGCCAATACTTGCGCCACTGCATATTGATCAGTGTGGCTTAAGGTTACCATGAACTTGACTTCATCCAAAAAACTAGGTCGATCTTTTTCCACGCTACTGATGACAAGTTTTGGTTTTTTTTCGTCCGATACAATTTCAAAATGCGTGATAAGCGCATCAGCACGACTAGAAACAGCTTTTACAGCAGCTTCTTTAGCACAAAAGCGAGCTGCATAATGTTGGGCTGGATTTTTTTTACTCTCACAGTACTCTCTTTCACCAGCAGTAAAAAGTCGCGAAAAAAAACGTTGCTGATGATTTTGCAACTGTTTTTTGAACGGTGCAATTTCTTGTAGATCAATACCAATACCAATAATCTCCATGAAAAAAACTGTATCAATTGTTTATTTTTTTTGCATTTTTTTAATGTCTTACGTAGATTGTAGCGGTTCGAGACGATATAAATGCAAGCTGCAAAAAAGATACATGTAAATGCCCTAGAGGATATTGAACTCTGTGATGAGATTCATGACGTACTCCGAAGCGCCTGGTCAAAAGGGGATTTTACACATACGGGTTATGGGCACTTTTTTCAAAATCAATATGCGCAATTTTGCGGAAGCATTTATGCTTTTTCATCCAGTCTACGTAATTCGCTCAAAGAAACACTGATCGCTTTACGATTACCTGAGCGCTCTGAAGTCATCTGCCCTTCTTGGATATCTGTTGAACACGTACAGTCAATTTTATCCCTTGGGTTAACGCCCATTTTTGCGGAAATCAATCCATACACTTTAAGTCTAGATTATAGTGATGTCAGTCATAAACTCAATGCCAACACAAGTGCGGTGGTTTTGAATTATCCGTTTGGGTTTCCAACGGACCCATGTACCTATGTAGAGCTGTGCAAGCACCACAAAATCAAACTCATTGAAATTGTTCCTGCCGCCATTGGATCTACTGTAGACGATCAATTTATTGGCACCTTTGGAGATATTGGTATTTTTGAGATGCACCCGAATCAAAAATATTCTAACAAGCGTGATTGCATGATTGTTACCGATAACGCTGACATTCATCAGCACTTTAGCAAAAAAGGTCTACACAAATTCTCACAAATTGATGGCGTTCTGGGCATGCATTTTTTAGAAACGTTTGACAAACATCAAAGTAATCGCAAAGAGATTGCTCAACGTTACCATCAATGCTTTACCAAAATTCTGCATCTGTCGGTTTTATACGAATTGGCCAATGCCAATTGGGTCCATCAAATGTATCCTATTCGAGTTTCTCACAAAATACGTGCGGCCTTGGTCCACGAACTCAAACGAGCTGATATTGATTTTGAGCTCCCAGAAACGCCAGCCCATCTTTATTCTTATATTCAAACAGTGCTTCGCCCACCACAGCTTATGACCACCGAAAGACTCATGCGTGAAATCATCTTCTTACCGATCGCGCCAGAGATGCGTATCGAAGAGCAAAACATTATGATCGAGACCATCATGCAGTTTTTCCAAAAAAACCACCTCTACCTATAATTCAAGGCGAGATATTTTTTACATGGTCATGACTTACATCTGGCTATTTTCTAACACCAACGCGATACCTTGCCCTCCACCAATGCAAGCTGCAACCAATGCATAACGACCTTTGCGGCGCTTGAGTTCTAGGAGTGCATGCAAAATAATACGTGTTCCTGAAGCTGCCAGAGGATGCCCGAGCGCGATGGCGCCACCATTGACGTTAAGTTTTGCTTGGTCAATACCCAACTCCTTAACCACACTTAACACCTGCGGAGCAAAGGCTTCGTTGATTTCAACGATGTCCATGTCACTGACAGTTTTACCACATGCAAGCAATGCTTTTTGGACAGCCGGTACAGGGCCAATCCCCATCAAATCCGGATCACATCCAGCAATCCCGTGTGAAATGATTTTTCCCAAATAAGGCAACCCTCTGCGATCGACTTCATGCTTGGATGCCACAATCACACTGGCAGCTCCGTCAACAATACCACTGGATGAGCCTGCAGTCACAATACCATCCTTGGCAAAAACCGGAGGCAATTTGGATAAACCTTCTAGGTTGGTTTGAGCGCGAGGGTGTTCATCACGATCGAGGGTTATATCTTGTTTTTTCCCAGGCAGCGTCAACGGAGTAATTTCTTGTGCAAATACATCTTGCGCAAGCGCGGCTTGCACTCTTTGTTGTGATTGTAATGAAAACGCATCGGAGGCTTCACGTGTAATGGCATATTTTTGGGCCAAGTTTTCTGCGGTCACTCCCATCGGCAAACCGTTATATGAATCGGTAAGGCCGGCCTGCAGACTATCGATGGCTTGAGCATTTCCCAAGCGATAGCCTTCACGAAATCGCTGTAACCAAAAAGGCGCCTGTGACATGTTTTCACTACCGCCTGCCAAAATCAGATGTGCTTGACCCAGAATAATCTGTTGCGCCGCCTGCAAGACTGATTCAAACCCTGATCCACATAGACGGTTAAGGGTCAATGCTATAGTTTTTTGGCGCAGGCCGGATCGTAAAGCTACGTGTCTGGCCAGATAGGCTGCGTCAGGACTGGTTTGCATGACATTGCCATAAATGGTTTGGTCAATATCTTCTGGCTGCACACCCGAAACTCGCATTGCAGCTATAGAAGCATGTACAGCCAGGTCAGTTGCTGACAGATTTGCCAATGTACCCATCCAGGCACCAAAAGGCGTACGTGCGCCATGAACAATAACGACTTCCGTCGAAGGTAATTGTGAAATCGATTGCATGCCCGACATCCTACACCATTGTGGCAAGCATAGAAAACTTATGATACATCTTTACACGATGTCATGCCCGTCGGAGATTCATTCACTTCTGCAAGAAATATTTGTGGATGGCTCAGCTTATGGCCAATTTGCCACTGTTGATCCAAATCACCTACCTTCTGTGCGCACCGTACATTTTATTGCCGGACCAAACTTGGCATCGATTGTTATCAACACCCATATTCAGTCAGAAAAGTGGGCCAACATCGCCAGTGGCCAAAGCCATGTTTCTGGCTGCTATTGGTCTCAAGAAAAACGTATCCAGTTTCGATTTTCGGCCAAGGCTGAGCTCATTCAGCCAAAGCAGGTGGAAATGCAGCCCCATCGGCTCAGCTTATGGAACAATATGCGTGCTGAGGTAAGAACAGCTTACATCCTCGCTGATCACAATATCCCTTTGTATAGAGCAAATCCGAATGTTGATCCTGTGCCACATTCTCCTTCGCATGGCCTGATTGTTTGCCGACCCTATTGCTGGGATATTTTTTATGAAGATCCCAAAGAATATCGCTTTGGCAAGCGTCATATCTACACCCTCGATACAAACCAGTCCTGGCAAAAAAAAGATGTTTCTTCCCTTCATGAAAAGGACATTCTCTTATATGATAGCAAATCTTAAAAAACACACTTAAGAGGTATTTATGACTGAATTTCGCGCAACCATTACAGCTACCGAAAGCTATTTTCCTAGCAAAATTATCACCAACAAAGATTTAGAAAAAACGGTTGATACCAGTGACGAATGGATTCGCACCCGTACCGGCATCACGCAACGCCATCAAGCCAAAAAAGGTCAAGCCGCAAGTCATTTGGCCATTGAAGCCATTGAAAAACTACTCAAAAAAACCAAGACGGCGCCTGAGGAAATTGATCTAATTATTGTTGGGACCATCTCTCCGGACACTTTTTTCCCATCCACCGCATGCAGAATTATCGACGCCATCGGTGCCAAAAATGCTTGGGGATTTGACCTTTCAGCAGCTTGTTCAGGATATATATATGCGCTGGCCACGGCCGATCAGTTTGTTCGTAGCGGCCGCTATAAAAAAGTCATCGCAGTTGGTGTCGACGTGATGAGTTCTATTCTTGATCCGAAAGATCGCAATACCTGTATTATTTTTGGTGATGGTTGTGGCGTCACTTTAATTGAGCCTATCCTAAAGGATACTGAGCTCGGTATTATTGATCACCTTTGCCATGTTGATGGTGCCGGCATTGATTTATTGTATATGCCCGCAGGTGGTAGTTTACATCCAACCACCCAAGAAACACTCGACACTGGCATGCATTACCTGAAACAAGATGGCAAAACAGTTTTTAAACACGCTGTCACCGAGATGGCGCGCATCTCAGAAGAAATTTTAGAGAGAAATAATATTTCACCTAGTGACATTGATGTGTTTATTCCTCATCAAGCCAATATTCGCATCATTGAATCTGCACAAAAGAAACTCAAGCTCAAAGACGAGCAAGTTATTATCAATATTGACCAGCGCGCCAATACGACAGCGGGTACTATTCCGACTTGTTTAGATATGGCACAAAGAGACGGCCGTCTCGAAAAAGGCAAAATGGTATTATTAACGACATTTGGCGCTGGTTTTACGGCAGGGGCAGTTTTGATGCGCTGGTCGTATTAATAAACATTTCGCCCTGGTTGCATATCTCCCTTAACACGTGCTATATATAGCCTGTCCAAGGGAGGATCATCATGAAAAAAACAATTGGAATATTACTTTTAAGTCTATGTTTTCATGCCAATGGGTTTGCACAAGAGCAAGAAGAAAAACCCGATTGCATGGCATTATTTTTACTAACCTTACAATATCAAACCCAGCACCAAGCAATTTTACTCCAACAAAATACGAAAACCATTGAAAAATATACTCTGGGCACATTGCACGAGGACGTTGTAAAGTTTGGCAACAACCCTGAAGATAATACCATTGAACCGTCTGATGAAGAAATCACATTACAAGGTCTTAGCCAACTGATCAAAGTCACAGACATGGCGATAAAGCAATTTCAGTGCGACCAAACTCTTGAAAACACGCGCAATTGGCTTTTGTTATACAGTGGCATTACAGAAAAACAAAAAGAGCTGATATTTAGAGCACAACAGTAACTTAAAAAAATTTCGTTATTTAGTACAATTGTTTTAATCAACAATGAGAACAATTGGATGAATTTACATGCATATAAAAAGCCATCGATTTCAAACCCGATATAGGATCAGCGATATACATAAAGATTTTTTTATAAAATCGTTTGCGATCAAAGATCTAACATCTTTGTTTTGGTTTTTTCTTTGCAATCAGATTGCATATGATACTTAGAAATTCTTGAACTATTTTTGGGACATATATCATTCTGATTGGGGTGACATCCTTTTGATCTCCAGCCACAAAGGCCTACTCCGCTTAAGTTTGCCATCGCAAGATCCAAAAAAAATATTGGACGCGTTTATGATTCAAAGTGATGGCATTTTAACCCATCATGAAAATTCAACGATCGAAAAAACCAAAAAACAATTGCATCAATATTTCAATCAGCAACGCAAAAACTTTTTTATTCCTTTGGATCTTGTAGGAACTGATTTTCAAAAATCCGTATGGCACGCGCTACGTGGCATTGCATTTGGGCAAACCGTTAGTTATCAAGAGATTGCCCAGCAGATTGATTGTCCTAATGGATCCCGTGCTGTAGGTATGGCCAATCACCATAATCCTATTCCGATCATCATTCCATGCCACCGAGTCATATCTAAAAATGGCCTACTAGGTGGTTTTGCCGATAATACACAAGCGTGCTTATCGCTCAAGCAGGCGTTACTTGATTTGGAAAAAACCACTTTAGACCTAGATTATACAGGCAGCGCCGATACATCTGCCAGTGTTGTGTTCATGCAGCAATCTTTTTCATCAGAATCTTAAATAAGACGTGTTACATACACCTCTTCGCGCGCACTTTTTTTGAATGTTTTAAGCAAAGCAACATATTGAAAACCACATCGGAGAACGCTTGTATACTTAACTTATAGGTGAACAAGCTTAACAATTTTTATACAGGCTGGTACTGAGCATAGGCTGGAATACCGGTCAACGCATGTCCAACAATGAGTTTATGAATATCATGCGTTCCTTCATAGGTATAAACCGATTCCAAATTGCACATATGTCGCATACAAGAGTATTCATCCAATATTCCGCTGCCTCCCAAGATATCCCGCGTTTTACGCGCGCACTCGAGTCCAACTTTGACGTTGTTCATTTTCGCCATGGAAATTTGGTGTGGTTTGATTTTGCCTTGATCTTTAAGCACGCCTAAACGATGAATCAATAATTGGGCTTTGGTGATCTCGGTCGCCATCCAAGTGAGTTTGTTTTGGACCAGCTGAAAACCCGCAATCGGACGATCAAATTGAATTCGAGACTTGGCATAGTTAAGCGCCTCATCAAAGCACCCTATCGCTGCACCCAGCCCGCCCCACGCAATACCATAACGTGCTTGCGATAGACAACTAAGCGGTCCTTTCAAGCCTTCAACCTCAGGCAATAAATTCTCTGCAGGCACTTCGACATTGTCAAAAAACAACTCAGCGGTATCGCTGGCCCGTAATGAAAGTTTGCCTTTGATTTCTACAGCTTTATAACCATCTGACTTTGTATCGACAATAAAACCTCGGACTTTGTCATCAAGTTTTGCCCAGATGATCGCAATATCAGCTTGCGTGCCATTACTGATCCACATTTTTTCGCCGTTGAGGATGTATTTATCGCCCTTTTTTTCAGCACGCGTAATCATACCACCTGGGTTAGAACCAAAATCGGCCTCGGTCAAACCAAAGCAGCCTATGATGTCGCCTTTGGCCATACCAGGAAGATATTTTTGTTTCTGCGCCTCTGAACCAAATGCATAAATGGGATACATGCAAAGTGCCCCTTGCACAGAAACAAACGACCGCAAACCCGAATCACCACGTTCTAGCTCCTGCATGATCAGACCATATGCAATATTATTCATGCCAGCACAATCATACCCCTGCAAATTGGCACCAAACAAACCCAGTTCTCCCATTGGCGCAATAAGCTGCTTGGGGAATTTACCTGCACGATAATGCTCTGTAATCAACGGAAGTACTTGCTCGGAAACAAATGCACGGACGGTGTCTCGCACCATACGTTCTTCTTCAGTAAAAAGATCATCAGATGCATAAAAATCAAGTTGTTCAAATGGTCTCATCACTCACCCTTATCTAAAGTCTTACTGCAAAATTATAGATATGCGCAGCATCGGCTTTCATTTTATATTGATAAATCCAAAAATACACGCAAACCAGCAAAAGCAGAAGACTTTTATCATAAGCTTATCCACGTACTACTAGAAGGACAAAGAGGCTGCAGAAAATAAAACGCGCCTAAAAAAACTGCCTATAATAAATCTTGTAGTGGCTTGTATTCTTTACCAAGGGCTGACGCCACTGCATCATAAGTGACATATCCGCTGAAGGTGTTCACACCTTGTTGGAAATTAGCATCCTTATAAAGCAAATGATCAAACCCTTCCTCAACCATTTTTTTGGCATATCGAAGTGTGGCATTGGTCAGGGCAAATGTTGATGACATCGCGACAGCCCCAGGCATATTGGCGACACAATAATGAATCACACCATCAATCTCAAATGTGGGCTTTTCATGCGTTGTCGCCTTGGTGGTTTCAACACAGCCACCTTGATCAACGGCGACATCGACAATAACTGAACCTTTTTGCATTTTTGCAATCATGTCGCGTGTCACCAAATGCGGCGCTTTGGCGCCATGAAGCAAAACAGCCCCGATCACCAAATCTGCTTCTTTCACCGAAGCTTCAATGTTAAATGAGTTCGATTGCAGGGTCGTAATACGGTTACCAAAAATATCATCCAAATATTCAAGCCGATCGACATTGACATCGATCACGGTCACGTCTGCGCCCATACCAACAGCCACTTTACAAGCATTGGTTCCGACAATGCCAGCACCAATGATGGTTACTTTTCCACGCTGCACGCCAGGAACGCCTCCCAAAAGCACACCACGCCCACCATTTTGTTTTTTCAAATAGGTGGCACCGACCTGTGTTGACATTTTACCCGCCACTTCACTCATAGGTTTCAATAGTGGAAGCGAGCGGTTAGGCCCTTCAACAGTTTCGTAGGCAACTCCCGTGACTTTTTTATCAAGCAAAACATCCGTTAATTCAGGGGCTGTCACCAAATGCAAATAGGTATAAAGCTTTTGCTCATTTTGAATCAAAGCAAACTCTGGCGCGATAGGTTCTTTGACTTTGATGATCAATTCATTATCTTTCCAAAGCTGTTCAGCGGTCGGTACAATCGTAGCGCCAACTTCTTTGTAGGCTTGATCCGAAATACCACTGCCTTCACCGGCACCGGACTGAATACTCACCTTTGCACCAGCTTCGACAAGTGCGCGCACGCCTGCTGGTACCAAACCAACACGATATTCTTGTACTTTGATCTCTTTTGGAACCCCTATTTTCATCTTTGCTTCTCCTTGCAATTTTGCCACCCCTTCTAACGCAAACCCATCCAATTTGCGATAAAAAAGTGCCCTACACCTCGTCGACTAAATAGCCACAAAGCCTACTAGATATAGTCATTTTAGATATGAATAAGACCATAGCTACCTTCAGTGCCAGGGGTGCCTGGCACCCCTGGCACCAAGTTTTTGAAATTCACCCTTTTGGAATTACACAGCCAATATCTATTTCAACAATCAATCCACCTGATTGTGCAAAAATGTCGGTATATCGTACTCGTCGCTAGAGCTGTCATCGAGGCCGAGTTCTTTGATGCGTTTTTTGAATTCGGCGGAATCGAGTTCTCTGTTTTGTAAAAATGGGGTCGACAGAGATTGTTCGTCCAATTTGACTTCGATGTGGGTGGGTTTTTCACCGGGCTCAGCGATACGCAAGGATTCAGCGGGCCGAATTTCTGACGGCGTGAATGTTGAAATATTCATGGTGGATTGTACATCTACGCGCTCAAAGCTCGATTGTACTGATTTGCGTTCGGTCGGGCGATCAAATCCTGTCGCAATCACCGTCAAACGTATATCTTGGCCCATATTTTCATCAATGACTGCGCCAAAAATAATATTGGCATCTTCATGCGCCGCTTCGTGGATCATGGTGGCTGCATCGTTGACTTCATGTAGGGTCAAAGAACTGCTCGTCGTGATGTTAAGCAACACGCCGGTCGCGCCGCTGATATCAACATCTTCTAGTAGTGGTGAAGAAATCGCTCTTTGCGCAGCTTCTTTAGCACGGCCTTGGCCTTCGGCTTCACCGGTTCCCATCATGGCCATGCCTTGACCATTCATGATGGTTTTGACATCGGCAAAATCTAAATTGATCAAGCCTGGAATGGTCACCAAATCGGAAATACCGCGGACTGCTTTTAATAAAACTTCATCAACTTTGGTAAAGGCTTCTAAAATCGAAAGTTGTTCGCCTGCTAAGTTGATCAAGCGCTGATTAGGAATGGTGATCAGTGTATCTACTGCGTTTTTTAATTCTTTGACCCCTGCATCGGCATAGGTTTTACGTTTACGGCCTTCAAACATAAAAGGTTTGGTGACAACACCAATGGCCAGGATACCCATTTCTTTGGCAATCTCAGCAATGACAGGCGCGCCACCGGTACCCGTGCCACCGCCCATACCAGCTGTAATAAAAACCATATCCGCACCTTGCAGGCTTTCTGCAATACGGCTACGATCCTCAAGTGCAGCTTCACGACCAATTTCGGGGTTGGCACCTGCTCCAAGTCCTTTGGTTAAGGAACTGCCCAATTGAATTTTGGTTTCTGCCAAAGAATGATTGATCGCCTGCAGATCTGTATTGGCTACAATAAAGTCAACATTCGACATGCCGGACTGAATCATCGTATTGACCGCGTTGCCGCCGCCGCCGCCAACACCAATCACTTTGATTTTTGCGGCGTTGTTATCTTCGACAAATTCAAACATCAAATTCTCCTCTTGGTCGTAAGTACCCATAATTGCTCCCTTAAAATGTATGGGGGTTGCAATACATTATAATACATTATTCTTTTTAAAAGGAAAGCATTTACCATGTTTTAATACTGCCATACGGAAAGTCTATTTTTTTCGCAAAAACTGTTTTTTTTCTGGATTTTGCCTGCAAAAAAATCATACAATCGGAACCGTAACCAATCTAGGGGGCTTTGATAAGGAGCCGATCATGAA
>JAGRMV010000039.1 GCA_020441045.1 Deltaproteobacteria bacterium
CCTGTTGGCGTTGATGGACACTGATCTAGATTATCGACAACGCCATCTCCGTCAGCATCTTGGATTTGTTTAACTTCCTCTTTGGGCTCTTTTTTTGCGCCGAGCAAAAAGAATAAACCAAGATTGGTTTCAAAATTATGTTGCCAACCACTTGCGTCAGCGGTGACATAGCGCCCTTCCACACGAATACCAGCGGTGTCTCCCGCAAAAATACGAAAACCAAGTCCGCCATTGATTCCGATATCATTCGAGCTATTGATATTATCAGAATCAATTCTTTCCCAACCCGTACCAATGCTCACATACGGTCTGATTTTTTTGGTATTTAACACGTGATATGCCAAGTTCAACCGAATGGCATCCATGTTGACATTTTCTCCATTAAACGGTGCGACATTGTCTGCTTCAGCAAATGCACGTTGCACAGCTACTTCAGCATGAAAAGCCTTGGTAAAAAAATACCCCAGCCGTAAACCTGCCAGTGGTGCTGAATCCGGATTAACTGTGCCATAGTTATCAGAATAACGAAGACCCACATAAGGGCTGATCTCGAAAGCTCCTTTTGCATCTTGCGCAAAGGCGCTGCCACCGATTGACAATGCTACAAGCAAACATATCATTATTTTCTTATTCATGGTTTCTCCTTCTTCCTTTCTATACTTATCGTTTATAGAAAATTCACACTCAGACCCATTTGGGTTTGCGTATCAAGTTTTTTAAATCCAACAACGGGTTGATTATCAAAGCGTAACTGGTATCCCACTTGGAATGCGGCTCTTTCAGTTAAAGCCACGTTTAAAGACGTCAATGCGTTCAACCGCATATCTTCGCCAATCTCAATATTAAAAAGAGCCTCTAAGTCCTGCGCGAAATAAACGTTTTTATTGATTTTATGTGTATACTGTGAGTATGCGCGCGCTGAATGAATACTATCGTCTGCCACAGCGACTCTTTGCTCTCTTGTATAGTCATAACCAACCTCATATTTAAGTGTATTGCTATCGGTCTTGATCAAAAAGTGGGCTAGACCAAGCGCTGCACCATATCTTAAATCAAAACCGGCTGGTTTATTTTGTCCGATGTGCGTCAATGTAAACACGCTCAAAGGATCGGTGAGGAAACGATCATAGCGCAAGCCTGTTTTCCAGTTTTTGGTATTGGTTGTTTTGTTGCCGAGTGTATCTTTGGCGCGTCCATATGCACCTTCGACCGTCCAGGCCAATAAGTTCTTGTCGAATTTGTAGGAAACCAAAGAATTTCCACCAACAGTTGTATTTTCAGCATTTCCTGTATTAACGATTCCGCTAAATCCGGCATTGGCTGTCCAAAGGTCTTCTTGTCCAAAAGCAATCGATGAAAAACCGATCACCAAACCAACAACAATGACTCCAAAACGTACCATATTAATATCTCCCTCTGTATTTCATTTTCAGCACTTGCCTGGGGTACATACCTCTCTAGTTAAAAGAGTTCATTCTTGCTACCTCTGGAGGGCAAAAAATGCAAGAAATCCATTGTTTTTTTGCAGATCAGGAAAAATCTGAATGCCCTGATCCATCAAATGCCCTATCCGCAACATCGTTTTTGACATATCGCTTCAGAACAATGCGAAAAAGAGTAGTTGTAAGTTTTATCCTTACAAAGTAAAATAAAAAGTAGCAGTGTAAAAACTATTTTTTGTTTTTTTATTTTGAAAAAACCTTTATCCATTTTGTTGGTGGCTGCCTCAACCACCCAAATCGAAACCATCCAAACCGTATTGCAAGGATCGTCCGATTTTCGGATCATGTACGTACTTCACACCGCAGATCATTGGATTCAAGCCTGTAACGAATCCAAACCTGATGTTTGTATTTTCTCTCCAGAAACCAGCATTCCGCATTGTTTGTACCAAATTCAGGATCTACATGCTTTGACAAACGCCGTCCATTGTCTAGTTGTTGTCGATGCGAAATATGCAAACCATGCGCGCACAGCAATTTCGTCAGGAGCGGATGGTTTTTTAAGTACACAATTTCTTTCCTCTGATTTGCAGCATGCTCTATCTACGATTGCCCAAGGACACCTTTATTGTAAAACTTTCCAAGAAAATATCGGATCAGACAATCATGATACACCCAATCGACTTGTGCTACTGAGTCAGCGTGAAGTCGAAGCCCTACAATTGATTGCCTATGGATACACCTACCAAGACATTGCAGAAAAGCTTCGTATAAGTGTAAAAAGTGTAGAAACCTATCGCGCGCGAATTAGCAAAAAACTTTGTCTGGACACACGCGCCAAAATGGTTCGCTTTGCTTTAGACCATCACCTGCTGTCAAAAGATCGCATTGTTTAAAATGTAAAGAGAGTTTCACGGAAGATTGACGAATACTTAGATTCGTGAGAAAACCCCAGCACTATGCGGACCCTACGTACTTTATGTCTTCTTTTTATCGCTTTATCTTACACAGCTTGTGTAACTCTCAACGAGACCGGACAGCAGAAACTGATTCTTACTTCCACCGAGCAAGAAAACCAAATGGGAGAAGAAGGATATGCGGAGGTTTTACAAAACGCCAAGGTGATCAAACCCAACCCTTTGTATAGTGTTTTGCAAGATGTCGGATCGCGTATTGCCAAACAAGCCAACCAACCTGATTTCAAATGGGAATACAATTTGATTGAAGAAGACCAACTCAATGCGTGGTGTATGCCAGGTGGTAAAATTGCTGTGTATACGGGCATTATCCCATTCATGAAAAACGAGGCTGGCATGGCAGCCGTCATTGGCCACGAAGTTGCGCATGCGACGCTCCGTCATTCAGGTCAGCGAATTTCTCAGCAGATGGGATTATCAGCTGTTCTTGGCGTCATTAGTGGAGGATTACAAAATGCCCAAAATCATGACCAAATCATGGCGTTGCTGGGTGCGGGATCAACGGTCGGGTTAATGCTTCCATATGGCAGAAAACACGAAACTGAAGCAGACCTTATTGGACTCAAGTACATGGCCAAAGCCGGATATGATCCCCAAGAAGCTGTCGCGTTCTGGCAACGTTTCGCAGAAGTGACCAAGGGCAATACCCCGCCAGAGTTTTTGTCTACCCACCCGGGTGCGGGTACTCGTGTAAAAGATCTGCAAAGTAATATGGGCGAGGCAAAAGCTTTGTACAAAGCTGCGCCGCAAAAATATGGATCAGGAAGAGAGCTTTCTCTTCCAAAACAGACCAAAGGAGGCAAATAATATGCAAGATTTTATTCAAAACATCGCCAGTCAGTTCAACTTGTCGGAGACCCAAGCCAAAGGAGCAACAGGTGGATTACTTTCTTTGATCAAGGATCATGTTGACAGCGCTACCTTCACTAAGCTATCGCAAGCCTTGCCCATGATCACAACCCTCATATCGACTTTTCAAGAGCAAAAAACCACAACGACTTCTTCTACCCTAGGCTCACTTGCTAGTTTTGCTGGCGCTATGATGGGTGGAAAAGCCAAAGTCCTTTCGCAAGCATTTGACCTTCTGCAAAGCTTTAACCTAAGCGCAGAGCAAGGCAAGCATTTTGCCCAAATATTTGGCACCTATCTGAAAGACAGTGCGGGAAATGAACTCTTTTCTGAGTTGACAGATCAATTCCCTGAAGTAAAACAGTTGTTGTAATAACCCCCACCAAAGGAGACAACCATGTCATACAAAATTGAAGAAATTGAAGGTATTGGTCCATCTTACGCAGAAAAACTTGCGACTGCTGGAATCACCACAACCGATGATTTGATTACCCAATGTGCTACGCCGGCCGGCCGAAAAACCACTGCTGAAACGACAGGTATAACAACATCAACTCTTTTGACCTTTACCAACAAAGCAGATCTTATGCGTGTAAAAGGTGTTGGATCAGAATATTCAGATCTTTTGGAAGCTTCTGGTGTAGATACAGTCAAAGAACTGCGTACACGTAATGCAACCAACTTGACCACCAAACTAGCAGAAGTCAACGCTGAAAAGAATCTGACGCGCACGGTTCCTTCGGAGACGGTTGTAACCGGTTGGATTGAAGCCGCTAAAACTATGGATACGACAATTACGTACTAACACTATTATAAATTGATATAATGCCAAAAGGCGTGCTGATCTACGATTAGCGCGCCTTTTGTTTTATCATTCTGCAATCTAAACTTTGAGGCATCGATGATCTGCTTACAAGTTATCCCTTGACACTCAAAGTTCATTATACAAATCATCCGCAATCGCAGATGCTTTTTCGACCTCCGCATCAAAAACGGTAAAATGCCCCATTTTACGTCCCTTTTGGGGAGGCGTTTTGCCATAAAGATGCAACGTTGTGTGGGGCGTTTGTACAAGTTTGGAAAAATCAATTCCATCATCCCACAAATCACCTAAAAGGTTGACCATGACAATGGGCGATAACAATGTCGTCGCGCCAAGTGCTTGCCCTGTCACTGCTCTGATATGTTGCTCAAACTGTGAGGTCATACATCCACCGTAAGTAAAATGTCCGCTATTATGGGTTCGCGGTGCCAACTCATTGACCAAGACTTCTCCATCTTTGGTCACAAACATTTCGATCCCCATTACACCGATATAGTCAAACGCATCGACCACCTGCATGGCCAGTGCCTTGCACTTTTCTTCAATACGCCCATCATAGCCAGATGGAACAACTGTTTTATGCAGGATATGCTTATAATGCAGATTTTTAGCGATGGGATAAATGCTTACCTGGACTTTGCAGGCTACTTTTGTACGTGCAATGATCACCGAAACTTCATCCTGAAAATCGACAAATTTTTCAATAATCGCCGGCAGTCGGCCTATTTTTTCCCAGGCAAACAAGGCGTCTTCAAGCTCCCTGATCACAGATTGACCTTTGCCATCATAGCCTGAAGTTTTGGTTTTCAGCACACACGGCAGCCCCATCTCATCCATGGCAGCATGAATGTCATCAAGTGATTCTACGTTATAAAAAGCCGTTTGCGGAATGCTTTGATTTTGTAAGAACTGTCGCTGCGCCAGTCGATCCTGAATATTTTTTAGTACCATCGACGAAGGAAAAACGTGTGTTATTTCTTCCATGGCTTGGATCGATTGCCAAGGCACATGTTCTGTATCCACAGTAACAACATCACATTTTTTAGCCAATGTAAGGGCCGCATTGAGGCTCGACCACTTATCGATAATCAACTCATCTACAATCGCAGCGCTGGCACATTGCTCAGAGGGATCAACCACAATAAAGCGGTATCCCATCTTCCGCCCTTCCAATATCATCATTCGGGCCAGCTGCCCTCCTCCAATGATACCAATACAACTACCAGGTGCAATCATCTTCATAACTCTTGCGCCAGAACTTGGCTTTCTTGTTTGTCACGAAATTGTTGTAGTTTTTCGGCCAGGGTAGCATCTTCAATCGATAAAATAGACAGCGCCAACAGCGCCGCATTTTGCGCGCCAGCTTGTCCAATTGCCAGTGTGCCCACCGGTACACCTTTGGGCATTTGCACAATCGAAAGCAGTGAATCCATACCTTTGAGGGCCTTTGACTCAACAGGTACGCCTAGTACCGGAAGCGTGGTTTTGGCTGCAGTCATACCGGGCAAATGCGCAGCGCCGCCTGCTCCAGCGATAATCACTTTGATACCTCGATCACGCGCACTTTGTGCATATTCGAATAATAAATCAGGGGTACGGTGCGCCGAGACGATTTTTTTTTCAACCGGAACATCGAACTCAACCAGCGTTTCAACCGCGAGCCGCATGGTTTCCCAATCCGACTGACTTCCCATAATCACTGCAACTAAAGGCTGTTTAGACATATTTGTTTCTTTTACCAAAAAAGTGCTCCATTGACCATTGGCTTGATGTATTTCTTACATTTGCTCGTTTTCTACACTCACACTTTTGTATATGGGGGATGAGCATGACGGCGTGAGATATTTTATGCATTTACCTAAAGAAAAGGGATATCACCACACAGTGAAGACGTGTATTGAGTACTTTTGTTTATCAAGAAGAAGAAAATGAAAAGATAACCGAAAACAATTATGACGATTGGTGGCACCAAAATTTTCAATATGAATTCATTCTGGAGAATAGAAGGACAGTAGGATTGCTTTTTTAAGGCATTGCTTATATTGCATCGAGTATGGCTATGTTTTATATTTCTCTGATTCTTGTCGCCATCGGATTTTGTGCGTACCTTTATTTTAAAGAAACTGCGTAAAACACTTATTCAAACCTATGCTAAAAAAGACAAAAAAGCGTATCAAAAAAATTTTTTTGTATACTTTTGCTGCCTTGATCGCCGCCAGTTTCTTGGTTACATTACTTTGTCGGTTTATTCCTATCCCATTGACTCCCTATATGGTGTTCCGGGCGGTAGCGCAGCACCATTATAAAATCGACAAAACCTGGGTCCGTTTGCAAGACATTTCACCACATCTTATTGTCGCTGTCATTGCTGCTGAAGACCAACGTTTTCTCGATCATCATGGTTTTGATGTGCAAGCCATTCGCAAAGCTTTTGCCAATAATCAAAGCGGTAAAAAAATCAAAGGTGGTTCCACTATCAGTCAACAAACGGCAAAAAATCTCTTTCTCTGGCCATCACGTTCTTGGTTTCGCAAAGGACTTGAAGCCTATTTCACTCTTTTGATCGAACTGTGTTGGTCGAAACAGCGTATTCTGGAAGTTTATTTGAACATCATCGAGATGGGCAAAGGCATATATGGAGTTGAAGCAGCTTCCCAGCACCATTTCAATCGCCATGCCAAAGAAGTCAGCGCCTACCAAGCGGCCATGCTCACCTCCATTATCCCCAGTCCGATTCGATATAATCTTTATAATCCAGGTACATATATTTTCGCCCAGCAAGATTGGATTTTAACGTACATGAAAATTTTAGCCGGCAACAAAGACCTCCAACACTTTTTACAGCAGTTGCAGGATTAATCCATACCAATAGCGTAGAGCCATTGCTCTGTTGGCATCACCAGTTTTCGGGTTTTGATATCAAAAAGACCAAAGGTAAACTTTGCCTGCGCGCAGATTTGGCCCTGCCCATTTTTGATTTCATGTGAGATCACCGATATTTTCTTTTGATAAGACTGTGTTTGGGTATGCACAGTGATCTGTTCGCGTAAAAGGAGTTCTTTCCGAAAGCTGATCTGAATATCCAAAATAACGGGGCCCAATCCGGTAGCTTGAATCACGTCAACACCATAGCCACGCTTGGTAATCAAATCCCACCTGGCCTCTTCCAAGATTTGCAGGTACGTTGCGTTATTAACATGCCCAAACGTGTCGAGATGGTGCTCCAGAACCGTTAAATCATACTGATGCTCAATAAACTGCATACGAAAGTTCATACCATGAATCTTAAGATTGATGTACTATTAGGGGCAAAGTATGGATGCACACAATCAAATTGCACAACGCACGTTACGACTTGAAAAAGCAGCGCAAACCGATTGGGATATCATTATTGTCGGTGGAGGTATCACGGGCGCCGGTATTTTTCGTCAAGCCAGCTTAGATGGCTATAAAACACTTTTGGTTGAAAAAAATGATTTTGCTTCTGGCACGTCTTGGGGCTCTTCAAAACTGATCCATGGTGGCCTTCGGTACCTAGAACAATATAATTTTTCCTTGGTAGCAGAATCGATCAAAGAAAAAAGTTATCTGCTGACTTACGCGCCACACTTGGTGCACCCTTTACCTTTCATGTTTCCAGTATTTCACAATGACCGAAAACCTTTGTGGATGATTTATCTAGGCACCTGGCTTTATGCCTTGCTTGCACGCTTCGAATCGACCCCTACTTGGTTTTCATCACAGAAACTACTCAATAAAATTCCCTATCTTCGCGCTAAAGGGTTGACAGGTGGGGTATTGTATCAAGATGCACAAACCATCGATGCCCGTTTGACCTTATCTTCTATACTTTCAGGTTTGCAAGATCATGCGATGGCAATCAATCATTGTATGTGTCTGGCTTGGATCGAAGATTCAAGCAAAATAACGGGTGTGCGCATACAAGATGGGCTTACGCAAAAAAGCTATCATGTTCAGGGCAAATGGATCATCGATGCAACCGGTCCTTGGCAAGAATCCAAGTATAAAGACCGAGTTGCCATGGTTTATTCGAAAGGTTCACACCTCGTCATTCAAGATAACCCTTTTCAACTTACCTCGGCCGTCACTATGTTTTCACCTGAAGATGGTCGCGTGATGTTTTGTATTCCATGGCTTGGGCATACTTTGGTTGGAACCACCGACGAAGCGACCCAAGAAACCCCCGACCATGTAGAGACCACAGCAAAAGAAGTGGCGTATATGCAACAAACCCTGCAACATTATTTTCCCCATCAAACCAACTATACCATCATCTCTGCTTTTTCTGCATTGCGCACTTTGATTGGATCTACATCGAAAAATTTAAGTGCACTCAAAAGAGATCATCAAATCAACATACCTAAATCAGGGTTGGTCCAAGTCTATGGTGGCAAATTAACAGCGTTTACAAAAATCGCTTTGGACGTCATGCACGCCATACAGAAGCAAGACGGTTCTGCTTTTTCTATAAGGCATCACCAAACATTTGCATCTGTACTGGATGTTGAACCTTTACGCTTAACTGCAAAAGATATTGAAACATTGATTACAAACGAAATGGCCTGCAGTGTATCGGATATTTTGATCCAACGTACATTCTGCAACTTACGGTTGGCTGATCATGGTCAACAATATATCCCTCTTATTACTGAGCTTTTACAAAAACATTTTCACTACACCGATCAACAAATGCACAAACAAGTCCATGATTATCTACAGAAGTGCATTGCCATTGATCAACTGATCAAGAAAGAGAGCAAAGCATGAGCACCTATATCTTAAGTTTGGATCAAGGAACCACAGGCTCAACTGCACTTTTGGTCGACGACAATGGCAATGTCATGGCAAAGCATACGATCGAGTTTCCACAACACTTTCCGCAACCGGGATGGGTTGAACACAATTTAGGTGATATTTGGCAGTCTACGCAAGGTGCAATCCAAAAAATTATTACCAATACCAAGATCAACCCAGTGCACATTAAGGCGATTGGCATCACCAACCAGCGCGAAACAATTGGCCTCTGGCAAGGCCCAAAGGCCATACCATTGCATCATGCCATTGTTTGGCAATGCCGCCGAACCGCGCAAGCGTGTGAAGCCCTCGCCCCGCATGCAGAGATGATTTTTCATAAAACAGGACTGATGCTAGATCCGTATTTCTCTGCCAGCAAAATCCAGTGGCTCTTAGAACATTTGCAACTAACAAGTTTAGATCAGGTTTATTGTGGCACAATGGACAGTTTTTTGATCTTCAAACTCACGCAAGGTCAAACCCATGTTACCGATGTTAGCAATGCATCGCGTACCATGCTTATGGACCTTGCAACACTTGCATGGGACGCATCTTTATTGCAGTTATTTAATATTCCAGAGCAGATTCTTCCACAAATTTGTGACTCATCGGGGATTGTAGGACATACGCGCGGTCTAGACTTTTTACCAGACGGCATACCGATTGCCGGGGTTGCAGGAGATCAACAAGCAGCCTTATTTGGACAAACCTGTTTTGAAAAGTCCCAAGGCAAATGTACGTATGGGACTGGGGCATTTCTCTTGGTCAATACAGGAAAAGATATTGTGCACTCAGAGCATCGATTGCTGACAACTGTCGCTTGGAAAATTGGACCGAATGTACAATATGCACTTGAAGGCTCGGTTTTTATGGCCGGCGCGGCTGTACAATGGCTTCGAGATGGCCTGCAAATCATCAAATCTTCACAGGACATTGAAGCTCTGGCAGCAACCGTCAGTGATACGTTGGGAGTCACATTTGTACCAGCCTTAACAGGTTTGGGAGCACCTCATTGGTCTCCACATGCGCGCGGGATGTTTTTAGGTTTAACCCGAGGTACAACCAAGGCTCATCTTGCTCGCGCAACTTTGGAAGCCATTGCGCAACAGGTTACTGATGTGCTTGTTTGTATGGAGGAAGATATGGGACATCCTCTCAAAAACCTTAAAGTTGATGGCGGTGCGAGCATGAATCATTTACTCATGCAAATGCAAGCTGATTTCAGTGGACGTTCGATATCACGCTCAACGCAAACAGAAACAACTGCCCTTGGTGCAGCCTACCTTGCTGGCCTTTCTGTTGGTATCTGGAAAGACCCCTCACATATTCAAAAAATTTGGCAACTCGACCACAGCTTTAACCCAGGCATATCTGAGCACATACGTCAGTCTAAACGGTCGTCATGGATGCGACAAGTACAAACAACGATCAATGCTATCTAGGACTTGTCAGTCTTGAGATATTATCTTACAAAGTAGCACTATGCTTTTCTTTCGAATCATCGCTTGGAAAATTTGTTTTATCGTATTGGAAACCCTACGGCCCATCATTCTAAGAATGTACCCAAAAAAAATATGGCATTTTGCTTTTGGGGCCAATGTATCTCCGGTGACTTTAAAGACACGCAAGATGCTTATTTTTTCTAGTCACGACTTTTTACTCGATGATTTTGAGCTTTGTTTTGATCGACCCGGGCCTTATAAAGGTTTAGGTTTTGCCAATGTTTATGAAAAACAAGGGGCAAAAGTCTACGGAAAACTATACCAAATGTATTGGTTTGATTGCTTACGTATGGATTTTTATGAAGGTGTGCCTTTTTTACGACGTCATCAGAGAGTTTGGAAAAGCCAAGAAAACCATTGTTTTTATTTTTACCAAGGTAGTGCGCTGAACAATAAACCGAAAAGAGACCCATCTGTCCGCCCGACAGCGATGTATATCGAAAAAATTCGACAAGGCATGGAGAACTCTCATTTGGATATACCGCAAGCCACCAAACAAGTCGTCTATGCCCAAGCTACGTTCGATCAAAAGCAACAGCGCGTTGATTTTTTTTGGCTAGAACCCAAGCCGCATTTACCACAAAGGATTGAAAAAATCCGTAAACACTATGATCGATTACTGAGCAACTTTAGTGGCTGGTGTTATCCGCATAAACCGATGGGGCTTAACAACAAACCGTAACTATTACGATCTACGATCTTTTTGTTGACGTAACTCCGTAAAGGTTTCTTTATCACTTGCTAAAAGAAAGGGGTTGAGCTTTTTATTTTCTCCTAAAGTAAATGGGATTGTATACAACCCTTGCTTCCTTTTTTGCAGGCAGTTTTTTTCAAATGCTAAAAGCTCAGGGCTGATAGATACTGATTTTACAAAGTTAATATTGGCCAAGGTATACTCATGTGTGCAGTAGACTTGTACATCATCGGGAAGTGCTTTGATTTTTTGTAAGCTCAAGAAAAGCTGCTCATAACTACCATCAAAAACACGTCCACAACCCATGTTAAACAACGTATCCCCACAAAAAAGAACCTTCCGATTGATATCGTAATACGAAATATGATCATAGGTATGACCCGGAGTTTGCATAACAGTAAAATTCCACCCCGCAAAATTTAGCTGATCGCCCTCTTTAAGCATATGGGTCGAAACAGGATACCGGCCTTTTTGAAAATACGGTGTATACACTACGCAACTTGGATACTTTTCTTTTAAAGCTACAGCCCCATCAGTATGATCCCAGTGATGATGCGTTTGTAAAATCGCGTCCAATTGCAACCCATGCGCCTGTAAATATTGAGATACTTTGATCGGATCACCTGGATCAATCACCCAGGCAAGACCCTCAAATGGTAAAATAAACACATAATTATCATCAAAAATAGGAACAATTTGAATAGACATGATCGTTTTACTCGCTTGGTTGAATTTCTTTCGGGAGCACTTTGGTCGCTTCGCCGATATCCTCTATTTTTATAAATCCAAGCTGTGCATACAATCGATCTGCATCTGAGCCGACTTCAGAGACCAAAATCATCTCACGTACTTGCCAATATTGTTTGGCAAACACGGCAGCCTCATATATCAATCGTGTTGCATAGCCCTTTTTACGCCATTTTGGGGCAACCATGGGGGCATGAAACCTAGCAATATCTTTGATTGCATATAAACCGAGATCTGCAACCAGCTCACCATCTTGTTCGATAACCCAGCGTTGCCCTGGAAAAATTTCCTGAAACTGCTGAAGTTTTAACCCTTTCATTTGCCAGTACCGCTGCTGGTACTCGATAGATGCAGACCCATGCGGATCAACATGCAACGCTTTCCAACTGTGAAAATCTTGTTTCCAATGGATGGTTCGCACCCGCACCTGCTGATTCAAACGGGCAGGCTTTTCGATCTGCTGTAATGATAGTGTATGTCCCGTAAAGATAGTAAATCCCTGCTTTGTATAAATGGTCCAATCAGTTTCTGCTGGATTTTGATCCCAGGTAAAATGCATAAACCCTTGTTTGGGTACATCAAATTTTTGCCTGTAAAGATCCATCCATTTTGCAAATTCTTGTTCTGATTGCGCGGGTTGTGGGAAAATCACTTTATTGCCCGAATAATAATCTGGCATCGATGGCGTACGAACAACAATATAATCAGGTGTATTTTCAATAGACGTCTCCAAAGAGTCCATGACAATATCGGTCTTCTGTCCTTTCGAGATTAATTCCAAATCAGAACAATTCCTTGATATTTTCTGGTGGTCGCCCCACCACAGCTTTGTCCCCATGAACAACGATAGGACGCTCTATCAAAATCGGATGCTTGACCATGGCGGCAATGATCGCCTCCTCGTCAGAAAAATCCAGTGTCATCTCTTGCAAAATGGCTTCTTTGCTGCGAAGAATCTCAGAAGGATTACACCCCAATTTACCGACAAGTTCTTTGATTTCTGCTTTTGAAAGCGGCGTTTGCAGATATTCGACAATTTTGGGCTGGATCCCCTGCGCCTCTAAAAGTGCTAATGTTTGTCTACTTTTGCTACACCGTGGATTGTGAAAAATCGTAAAGGAAGACATATAGCGATACATACCAAACCGCTTTCTATATAGCACGATTTTTGATCAATGATTTCGCACCAGCTTGGAAGCATTTTCCACTAGCGTTGATCGCATTAAATATTGTATCATTTACCTTACGCAAGACAAAAAGTCGATGCGCGTCATTGCGTATCTATATGTTATGTAACAACAAAAGTATAAAACTTCGCGTGCATAATTAATAGGTATTATATGGTTTACAATCGAACCGATAATGGATACATGTCTTCATCTTAAAATGATGACCCCTATCCCTATCAAGGAGGATGTTATGCCAAAAGCTTACTTCACAAAGAAAGAACTC
>JAGRMV010000003.1 GCA_020441045.1 Deltaproteobacteria bacterium
GATTTCAACGTTTTCACCCATATAGGGGTTATTGACCTTTACACTCAATACGATAGGATGACACACTAATATGGCACAATTTTCTATCAAATCCTTCCGAGAAAAATACGGTAGATTTATTTTAGTAGGATCTATCGTTTTTTTTATAGGGCTCATCCTGCATTTTCCAGTGCAACGCTTGGCGCCTCTTATCACCACAATGATAGAAAAAAATACCGGTTATCAGATTTCTGCTTCAGAAATTGCTATTACGATGCCTCCTGGCCTTGATATGCAAGATGTATATGTACAAGGACCGCCGATTATGGATATTCCGGTCAATCATTATTTCGAATCTGTAAAACTATATCCCTCTGTTATGTCTTTACTGACCTATTTTACAAAAAAATCATTGGGAATTTCTTTTAAAGTACAGCGTCAAAAAGAAAGATGGTCTGGCACCGTAGCCTATGGGCCAAAATTTACCGATATAAAAGTCAAAGCAAAAAACTTAGATTACACCATTACCCAAGATTTAGGTAAACTCAACCCCATGCTTGCCAACCAGAGTATCAGCATCAACTCAAAATTCGACTTTAGCTTTGATTTCGATTCCCCTACCAAAGAACTTACAAGCAATGACTTTACCAAAGCCAACGGCGCTATCTGGCTTGCATCGAAAGACTCAAACATGGAAAGTGGATTGGTTGGAAAACTTGATTTTAATGACAGCTTAATCAAAGCTGATCTCAAAAAAGGCACCCTGACAATCGAAGATATACATTTGACTGGGGAAAAACTCTCACTTGCAATTGAAGGCGGACTCAACCTGCAAAAATCCATTGATGCTTCTAAAATCGATAAAGCTGATATCAATCTTTTTATTGACCCTTCTCTTGAACAACTTGTTGGTATGATTAGCATGGTGGGATCCATGAACCAACTCGCTTTTCAAGACAATGTCATGAAATTTAGAATCAGTGGTCCCATCAACAACCTACCCAAATGGAGAGTCACGAGCTTATGAGTCCAGCTGAACGAAGAAAAGATCAACGCCTTACTTTTCAATCATCTGCCTTTATTGAAAAAGAGTATTTTGGAGGAGCAGATGATGCTTTGATTACCAATGTATCAGCAAGCGGCATCAGTATTCAAACCGTATTGACGTTACAACAAGGTGAATTTGTTAGCATTCAACTCGAAAACCCAGCTACACATGAAAAAATTAGACTGATGGGGGAAGTATCTTGGATTGATCTCACAGATGAAAACAACTCGCAGGCTGGCATCGTTTTTCATCCCATGGACAATGCGCTTACTGTGAAATTAACCACACTGCTGTCTTCCTTAAAAAACCACCTTGCGCCACAAGTGATAGATACCAGCCCAAAAACCAGCAAACAAAGTGTACATGCTGAGATTGAACGTATTTTACAAATACCCTCAACATCGATTCATACCTCATCTCCAGAAAATGAAGAAAAAACTTCTGTCGAGGCAGGTATCGAAAAATCAGCTTTTGGTCCTGTTCATATGTCCATGCACAACCAGAAAAAACCGATTTCATTGTTCACGATTATCGTCCTTATACTCCTTGTGATTGCAGGCGCTGTGTCGTATTACCTGTATGATCAATTTTTAATACAAGATGCTATTTTTAGTTCCCCCATCAACACTTCTGCAACAAAAGAAACTCCTCTCAAACCACAAGACACTGATGAAATTGTTGAGCAAAACCTTGATGAAACAGGCATTGCCACACAAGACGCTACACCTCCAAAGGCAGACTCCAGTGAACCTGTCCCTACTCCAATGGATGCAAGCAAAGAAAAGTCCTCTACCTCTACACCTGGCCCTCACCAAGGGATTTTAACATTCCCAACCCATACGTGGCTAAAAACATTTACATGGACTGGAGATCCTCTCAATCTTGCAATCAATCTAACGTTTACCCAAAACATTGACACACAATCGATCAAAGTCCAAAAACTCAATTTTGATGCCAACAATATTCGCTACTTGTTGCGGATGCCCTCTCCTGAGGAAACATTAAGTCAAAAAGAAATTGTCATTGACCATCCATTGGTTAAAAGAGCCCGCCTAGGCCTGCATAATCGAGGTGGCAAAGAAATGCATATTGTTTTTGATGTTACCAGTCCATCGGTGAGCATATCAACACGCCAAATCTCGCCAAAGCAAACTGAAATTACATTTCAATAAAATTTGAACATAGGTGATCATCCAAACAACATGCTACTTACGTAGACTTGGCTGACTGCTCTATAAAGACGCATCAAGGACCTGTGAATGTAACCATGACAACAGCCATACTTCAGGCAATGAAATATTGTTGAAATACCCCTGGTTTGCGTGTAAAACGTCAACTCCGAATAAGGCGGCGTACCCAAGTGGCTAAGGGACCAGTTTGCAAAACTGTTATTCGTCGGTTCGAATCCGACCGCCGCCTCCATCTTTCCTATCTTCCAGATCTACATCTCTACTCATTTATATGAAGCAATTACGCCCTCACGGATTCGAACTAAAGTTCGTCTGCTTATTACACTCGCCTTCGCGAGTATCGGACCCCCGCCTTTTCAATATTGATGAAATATATAAACAAGGCGTTACGCCTTGACCTTGAACAACACCACTGCACTCCCCTGCAACCGATCTATCTACAAGATGCCTATGATCTTATGTTTTTCAAAACTTGCGCAGCTATTTGAAAAACATAAGATCATAGGCATCTCGACCTAAAATATATGAAAAATGTATAGGATTAATAGAAATGGAGCGGGAAAAGGGATTCGAACCCTCGACCCTCACGTTGGCAACGTGATGCTCTACCACTGAGCTATTCCCGCATACAATTCTCGAAGAACTGAAGATGAGGTGATATTTCATGTTAGCTTGAATGTCAAGTTTGCTTCTTTCTTGAAGTGCTTTATAATGTTAGCAGTCAGCATGTTTTACGATCTTTTAAAATGTGCTATAAAAACAAATAGTTAGAAGGATATCTCTACCATGACCAAATTTCGAATTGTCTTTTGTAGTCTTTTTATCACCATTTTTTTTACATTTTCTTCTAGTCAGGCCCAGTCGATGAGCGCCAGTAAAATTTTTGGTCAATACGCCAAAAAGGACACTTATGAACGTCTCAATCAGGTACTCTATTTCGTACATAGCCAATACGTTGATCCAACCCGAATCAACTTCTCAAACATGTTCACCTCTGCCGTGAAAGAACTTTCGCTGAACTTAGCTGAACTCTCTTATACCAAGAAAAAACAGACCATCACCGTTACACTGATCAATCAAAGCAAAACTTTTTCTACCAAAATACCGTCTATCTACGCTTTACGTAACCAACTTAATGACCTACTCGCATTTGTTGAGGCGCATAAAAAAACGCAAAGCAAAGAAGGGACCATTGAAGAAAATGCTATTAGTGGCCTCCTGAATACGTTAGATCCACACTCTGTTTTTCTATCCAAGGACATTTTAAGCGAAACCAATGTCGATATTGAAGGTAAATTTGGAGGACTTGGTATTGTCATCGGATTCCGCGAAGGCAACCTCACAGTCATTTCTCCCATCGATGGCACCCCTGCAGCCAAAAAAGGAATCGAGGCTGGTGATCGCATTGTCAAAATTGAAGAAGAACCAACCACTGGTATGACTTTGTTTGAAGCGGTAAGTAAAATGCGTGGTGAGCGAGGCACCTTTGTAAATATTGCTATCTTGCGCGAGGGTAACGCAAAAGAAATTCCATTTACGATCAAGCGTGACGTGATTGAAATCATTAACATTGACTCCGCACTGCTAAGCAATAATATTGGTTATATCAAGCTCAAACGCTTTGATAAATCTGCTGCCAAAGACATCGCATATGAGATTCAGAATTTTCAATCGACTTTAGGCAAAGAATTAAATGGCCTGATATTGGATTTACGAAACAACCCCGGTGGTCTTTTGGATCAAGCCATAGATGTATCAGACCTGTTCTTACAAGAGGGGGGCATTGTCAGCACCGTTGAAAGAAACAACAAATTCAATAGCCGCACAAAAGCCAAGAAAAGCGGACGTGACTTTATCTATCCGATGACACTTTTGATCAATCAAGGCAGTGCCAGTGCTTCAGAAATTGTTGCTGGCGCTCTGCAAAAAAACAACCGCGCACTTTTGATCGGACAAAAAACTTTTGGTAAAGGTACTGTACAAAAAATATTTGGCCTACCCAAAGATACCGCGTTAAAGTTAACAGTATCCAAATACCTCACTGTGGATGACATTTCGATTCAGTCGATTGGCATTCGCCCTGATATTGAAACCCAACCTGTCTGGGTCAAAGATGATTTTGTACGTTTTCAGCAGTATTTAAAATTTAGAAGTGAATCAGATTTAGACCAGAGCTTTGCCAACTATGAAAAGGCGAATAAATCTCTCATAGCACTTCCCTACTTGGTTCCGATTCAAGATGAAGCGGTTGGGGGACAAAGTATTGTTGATGAATATCAATTTTCTAAACTTTCCTCTAAAGAGAAGGAAGAAAAACTCATGCAAACGTTTGAGATTGAGCTCGCGCATACAATCTTATCGCAAGACCGCGTGAAAAACCTAAGCCGCACGGAATTGTTCCAAAATGCAAAAGGTGCCATCGCCAAGCTCGAAAAAAATGAACAAAATCAAATCCAATTGGCTTTAAGTAAAAAAGGCATCAATTGGACCTACCCACCCAAACCTTCAACCTATTGCAATCCCAAAAAGCTTAGCATCACTACGACGCCCACCATACCAAAAGCAGGTTTTCAAGATAACAGTAAGATTGAGCTTGTCACCAAGATCAAAAACAATAACGATTGCTCATTTTATCAAGTCAAAGGTATTACAGAATCGAAAAACCCTGTATTTGATCAACACTTTATCTACATCGGACATATTCAACCTCAACAAGAAGTTTCTATCACCAGTTCGATTGATGTACCTGACTATCAAGCCAAAGGTGTTGAGCTCTTGCAAGTTGTCATGTCTGATAGTGAGGGCCAAGACATTCACCATCAAAATATTCAAATCCCATTTGCCAAACAAAATCAACCTGAGTTCAAAGTTTCATACACCCAAAGTAAAAGTGGTGTAAAGCAAGAGCTTAGTTTTAACATCGAAAATACAGGTAACGCTATCAGCAATGAAACACTGCTGGTGATCAAACAAAAAGGAACCAAAACCTTGGAGTTGACCACCTCAAGACAAGTGGTCAAGGATTTAAAGCCTGGGCAAAAACAAACTGTTCATTTTCCTATCAAACAAGCCAATGTTAATGCATCGAATGAGCCTGTTATTGTCACAGTCCAATGTGCAGACGTTCAAAATCGTGTATTCTTAGAACAAGACATTAACTTATCTAAACCGCATCCCAATGGTGTCATTCAAGCCCCTAAAATTGAGCTCGCGACAGAAAAGTTTTTATCTGTTGTAGGCAAACATGCGATAACATTAACTGGAACAATCGAAGATGATCAAGAAATCAAAGACATGTATATTTTTGTCAATGATGAAAAAGTTTACTATCAGTTGTTTCCTCTCAAAAGTAGCAAAGAAACTTTTTCAGTTGATTTGCCTCTTTCTGAACAAGAAAATGTCATCCAAATCATCAGCCGAGATACAAATGATACACAAGGATCTACTGAAGTACATATCTTAAGAAATATATAACCTTAAGTAGCATGTACATATGGCTTTGCAGTGATCAAACAAAAAAAGCTATATCTTAAAGTATGCAAATCATTGTAATTCCTGTATCTATGAGTAGATCTTATTAGTATCGGTTGTTACGTAGATCTTTGGTCTGCATTTTTGGGTTCATCTGGTAAAACCAAGACATCCTAAAATCTCACTGCAGCATGTTAGTCGCGTAACACCTATTGAGATGTGAGGATAAACGTTTTGTTACGATCTTTTTTTTCAGGCTTTTTGCACGACCTGGCCATTGACTTAGGCACTGCCAATACTTTGGTATACCATCAAGACAAAGGTATCATTGTCAATGAGCCTTCGGTAGTAGCTGTTTCAAGTGCCGACGAAATCGAAGATCGTGAAGTACTTGCCATTGGCAATAAAGCCAAAGAAATGGCTGGCAAGGCCCCACAATCGATTCAAGTGATTCGTCCAATCAAAGATGGTGTTATCGCCGATTTTTCAACGACCGAGGCAATGCTTAAACATTTTATTGCAAAAGCGACCTCCAAAAGGTCTCTTTTTCGCCCGCGCGTTGCAATTTGTATCCCATCTGGAGTCACTGAGGTCGAAAAGCGGGCTGTCGAGGAGTCAGCGCTATCTGCTGGAGCCAGAGAAGTATTTCTTGTTGAAGAGCCAGTTGCAGCAGCCATCGGAGCAGGTCTTCCCATTATGGAGCCCTCCGGTAACATGATTGTTGATATTGGTGGAGGTACAACCGAAGTTGCATTGATCTCTTTAGGTGGCATTGTCATTGCCAACTCGATTCGAACTGCGGGTGATCAGATGGATGAAGCGCTGGTCACCCATATGAAAAAGAAATATTCATTGTTAATCGGCGACACCACTGCAGAAACAATTAAGATGCAATATGGCGAGGCTTTTCCTTCAGATGTTACAGATAAAGTATCTCTCAAAGGTCGTGATTTGATCCGCGGTATTCCAAGGACTGTACAAATCACGCGTGATGAAATTCGAGAATCTTTACAAGAACCCATTCGTAATATTATCGAAGCCATCCGACAAACCCTTGAAAAAACACCTCCTGAACTCGCATCTGATATTCACGATCATGGCATTGTATTGACAGGCGGCGTAGCGCAACTGAAAAACTTAGATAAATTGATTCATGAAGAAACCGGTCTTCCTGTCACTTTGGCAGAAAATCCGCTACTGAGTGTTGTGATGGGCACAGGAAAAATTCTTAGTGATTTAGAAACGTATCAAAGTGTGTTGATTCGTCGACAATTTTAAGTCAAACTTACATCACCCCCACCTTGCCTTCCATTTTGAATCTGATAGGAACGGCACTATGAGAAATGCACGTGTTTTTTGGAAATTGTTTTGGGTACAATTTCTTGGGGCTTTTCTTGATAACTTTTATAAAAGCTTTTTACTGGTTTTCTTCGTATTCGAATCTGTCTCTCTTTGGGCCCTACAACCGCAACAACTCATCGCGCTTGGGAGTTTTTTGTTCATTCTCCCCTTTTTTTTGATTTCCACTTTTGCCGGCCAGATCGCTACCAAGTATGAACGCGCCTACCTGGTCCGATTTATCAAATTTTGGGAATTGATCCTGGTTTTTCTCGGTTTGTTTTTTTATTGGAACGTCCAATATGTGGGTATGCTGATGATTTTATTTGGGCTTGGCATCCAATCTACTTTCTTCGGTCCAATCAAGTACAGTATTTTACCTGAATATGTGGCACGTGAAGACTTATTACTGGCCAACGGCTGGATTGAACTTGGCACTTTTGCTTCCATTTTATTAGGCTCCCTATTGGGCACCCAATCTAATGTCTTTCGGCTGACACACCCCAATTTTTTTTATGGCATGCTGCTATTACCACCTCTTATAGGTATATACTTTAGCTTTCAATTAGAGGCTGTACGTATTGAGAATTCAAAACAAGATATTGGCTGGCATATTTTTAAAGATATCAAACATGAAATCATACGGTTTTACCAACACCGTCCTATATTTATGACCATACAAGGAATATCTATTTTTTGGTTCAATGGCATTTGGGGACTCACTTTGCTACCTGTCCTGACCAAGCAAGTATTTGTAGGTCCTGAAGACATGGTAACGCTGTTTCTGTGCATTTTCACACTTGGTGTTGGAGCTGGATCCTTGCTTTGCCCAATACTCCAGCGCCACTTTGAACTTCGCAACTGGCTTCTCCTACAATTGGTTGGCGTCTGCATCTGTCTTGGACTACTATGGATTCAAACACCATTTCATGTTCCTTACCAAGGCTTACAGAATTGGATTTTGCAACCACTGAGTTTTGCTTTTGTCAGTACACTATTTGGCCTGTCTTTCACCTTAGGCATGTATGTTGTGCCTTTATATACTGCTTTACAGGTTTTTCCCGAAGATCATGAAAAATCCAAAGCCATCGCCAACAACAATATTTTCAATTCTCTCTATATGACGCTTGCTATGGTTTTGTTTTTTTTATTTGCCAATCATATTGAAATTCATGATCACTTTTTACTCATGCTGTTGATCAATATTGTTTTTTTTGTCTATCTGTGGAAAAAATTTCCTCGCGTACTTCCTCGACTTTAGTCCTCCATCACAAATACCTTATCCTACAAACTTGATAAGCTAAAAGGAGTCTTTCAATATGGATATCCATAGCTCAAACCTTGATCAACTACTTTGGTTTACTCGGAAAATGCAAAAAGCACAGCAGATATATCAACTCGTCGATCATTTCATGACTCATTGTTTTTTTTATAGACCGGTAACTTGATCAAGTCCAGCCACGTATTGGCCACAACCATTTGCCCATTTGGAGACTGCAATCCTACTTTCATTTCTATGTGGCCAAGTTTTGGACTTTGTTGATATGTGGCAAACAACCGATCCCACCACGTCAATTGAAAACCATAATTATGTGAATACTCCCGTTGATCAATGGAATGATGAATTCTATGCATATCAGGTGTCACAAGAAATAAGCGCAAACATCGATCCAGCCAACCAGGAAGGTAAACATTGCTATGATTGAACAATGCGTTGGCATTAAGCAGTATTTCAAAGCCAAGTGTTACCTCTGGAGAAATACCAAATAGACATACGATGATCGCTTTGTACGCCAGCGAAAGGATGGCTTCAATGGGGTGAAAACGTAGTCCCGACGTCACATCCAAATCTTGGTCTGCGTGATGGACTTGATGAAGCCGCCATAAAACCGGAATACGATGACTGAGTACATGCTGCATGTACATCGACAAATCTAGTAACAAAATACCAAACCCTATATCAAGACCTTTTGCAAGATCAACACGGTTGAAAACGCCTATGCCATTTTTCTCTGCCCACATCGCAATACCAACCAACCCTGCTGGCAATAGCAAATACATACACAAGGCATTAAAAACAGCGAGTCCTATATGATGCGGCCAACGCTGCATTCGCTGCAAAACCCGATTTCTCCTAGGATAAAGATATTCAAAAACCATCACGATCCATAAAACCGTTACAAAAATGCCTATCCTTATACTAGATGCATCATCAACCACTCCATCTGCTTATCAACTTATGCAAAGAGGTAAAGCACAAAGCAAGCTGACGTTGCATGTATATATAGATCAATGCACCAAACATGTATTCATTGGACTTTACGTACAAGTTCATCAAATTTCAGGAATTTTAGCAACGATCACACACACCAATAGAGATAACTTATTGATATTATTTGTTTTTTAAAAATATATGGGGTTGATTTATCCAAGCATTATGGTGTATATAGTCTACGTAAACTGTCTACAGTTTATATGGGATGGGGATCAGGAAGGTGATACCAATGAAAAAACTACTTACGCTTATACTGATTCTGGCGTTACAAGCCTGTGGCGGCCTGTCTTTGCTCGATCCTGCCACCCGCAGTGATAGCTCATCACAAGTCCCACAAAATGACACCCCAGATCCAGACAACATTCCTGAAAGCCCCATATACCAAGACCCCACACCACTGTCACCTCCAGATCTATGTGATGGCGGTGTCGATTACAAAAATGCACCGAAAGACATTTTTATTGTTATGCCTGAAACTGTTCGAGTAAAAGGAGCACCTTACGTTTCATCACGTATGTTTACAGTCCATGCTCCAACCCCAGGATATCGTGATTTATGGTTTCAAAAAGCATCAGAAAGTGGTCCTTCACAACCAGATGAGCATACAATCCTATTGATCAAAAACACGACCAATCCGGATGGCTACCCCGTCAACCCTAACGCTGCCCCTTATTTCGTTATGATTGATAATGATAATGCACTAACAAGTCCTATCCCTCAAGAACCTCAATATGCTGGAAGATTTTGGTTCGATGCGGGTGATCAAGACATTATTGCAATCCACTACTGTCAGATTTACGAAGAACTTGTTAACGCCAATAATGGCAGTGAAGACCCGAACAATATCTTCTTTAGCTTTCATAACGGAACCTGTACCGATGTCTGGAGCCGCTTTAACTCGATTCACTTTGGTACGGATCATAGCGTTTGTTCACAATAAACGCTTAAGCTGATAATCGTTGCAATAGCTTGCTTGGAGCTTGCTCAAAGCTGCCATTGGACATGAATAAAACAATGTCATGTGGCTTTGCTTTGCTGGCAATCAAGTCGATCAGTGCTTCTGTACTTTCTGGCGCAAATGCTTCGATATTGTCGCTTCTCAAACCTTCAACCACTTGCAAAGGGCTTAGCATATCTGCCTGTCCTAGCTGATCTTTCTTTTGAAAAACTTGACTGATACACACCATATCAGCTCCGGCAAAGCTTTTGACCAAACGCTTTTCAAAGACCTTTCGTCGCATCGTATTGGACCGAGGTTCTAGTGCAACAATCAGGCGTCCTCTTCGAGCTTTACACATTGGTAAAAAGCCTTCAATTGTTGTTGCTATCGCAGAAGGGTGATGCGCAAAATCTACATAAATAGCCACCTCGTTGTGCTCTCCAATCCGTTCTTGTCTTTTTTTGACGCCTTTAAAACTTGAAATTGCCTTGCCTACCAATTGCATATCTAGCCCATGCAGATGAGCTTGAGCGACGACACTGAGAATATTGAGTCGATTGTGTTGTCCTAAAAGGTATGTGTCTACACGCATGATTTTTTCCTGTTTGCGCAGTATATCAAACGATTGACCATGCCCCTCATCAGTCTGGTTTGCAAACGTCCATTGAGCATTTTTTTCTGCATATGTCACTACACGATCAAATCCTTGTGCAACTTTTTTCACAGCCTCATGTTCAACACATGCGAGCAAAGATCCATCTGTAGGGATCTGTGCAACCAGTTTTTCAAACTGCGTATAAACATGCTCGAAGTCTCGGTAAATATCTGCATGATCAAACTCAATACTCGTCACAACAACATGCTGCGGGTGGTAATGCAAAAACTTAGGTGTCTTTTCAAAATAGGCTGTATCGTATTCATCACCCTCAATAATAAAATGATCACCACGGCCTAAACCGTATCCTTGCTTAAAGTTATTGGGCACTCCCCCTACAAAATAAGAAGGATCCATTTTGGCTTGCTGATAGACCCAAGCCATTAAACTTGTTGTCGTGGTTTTTCCATGGGTACCGCAAATCGCAATACGTTTTTTATCAAACATAAAATAATCAAAAAGTGCACCTGCCATCGAAGTATATGAAATATTTTGACGAACGGTCGCCAGCGCTTCAACATTATCACGCGAAGCAACATTGCCAATGATCACCAAATCCAAATCAGAATGGATATTGCTCGCATCATAGCCTTCGGAAAAAATGATTCCACTCGCGGCTAAAGATGTCGATGCTGGAGGGTAGACGTTTTGATCACTCCCAGTTACTTGCCAACCCAATTCAGAGAACATCAAAGCCAAATTCGACATTGCTGATCCACCTATGCCAATAAGATGTACTTTTTTACCGCTCATCATAGCGCGTTCCATACAATATCATGCACGTCTTGGCGAAATGTTTTTATATCTTTCGGAGAAGTTTGATTTTTAGTCCGATTGGTCAACAAAATTACTGCTATCTGGCGCTTCCGATCGATCCATATTGAGGTACCGGTATATCCGAGGTGGCCAATCAGATGTTTTGGCGCATCAAGTCCTGCTGCAGAGTCTTCCGAAGGAACATCCCACCCAAGGGCATGGGCAGAGCCATCATTGGCGTAGAAACACTGTGAAAAAAGGTCTTGTGTTTTTCTTGTCAAAATACCGTTATCTGTCATCCACAGTTTCGTAAATTCAGTCAAGCTTGATAGGGAGCCAAATAGGCCCGCATGTGGCTGCATTCCCCCCAAAAAAAAGGCATTATCATCATGGACATCACCACATATATTCTTTCGGTATCCTGAGTCTCCTGTACCCATGACATTTTCTTCTTTCTGAGATAAATCTACCCACGGATAAATATGCTCCGTAATGAGTTCTGGTAAGCAGCGGTACAATGTCATGAGATTTGTCTCTAGCTCTTTTTCCAATACTTTCCCTAATAGTAAAAATCCAACATCACTATATCGTGTTGTGGCTTTGTATTCTTTTGACGAAAAAGCTCCCAGCAGACAATTCAAGAGTTCATGCTCCGGTACATCTTTAAAATCTATCCAAGCAGGTAGTCCTGATTGGTGTGTGAGCAGATCTCTTATCGTACAAGACCCCCATGCTGCCATACTAAAAACATCGGCAATCGGCTTTGCAATATCAATTTTACCCTTCTGAACTTGCAGAGCACATAAGGTGGTCGTAAAAATGACTTTGGTTAATGATGCCAAGTCAAATAAGTCGTTTTTTGTAGTATTGCTGTAATGTTCAAAAACAAGACCTTTACGGTCTATAACACTACAGGCGATATTAGGCGCAATGCCTTTTTCTATCCCTAATTCAAGGCGCTTTATGAGATTCTCTTTCATTATTTTTTCCCTATGATAGAAAACATCACTGATAATGTCGAAAAAAAAAATGTTCCCACAATATAAACACAACCAGGTCCTACAAGAATTATTGGGCGATCCCCTGTTTATCTCAGAGATTAAGGAATACGCAGATTCTATCAATGCTTCTGAAAAAGAACTCCTTCGCAAATCGCGAAAAATCTTTCGCCAAATCGCCTCTCGATATCAGGGAATGGGTATTCATATAGCAGCATTTTGCATCAAACTCATTGCAACGACTTTTTTTTCGGGTATTAAAACATATGGCAATACAAATGCATTTGAAGACGATCAGTACCAATACCTCTATCTACCATCGCACCGAAGCCATATGGATTACCTGTTTGTATCCTATGTTCTTTTTTTAAAGAACATCGCCCCACCCCATATCGCTGCAGGCATCAACTTATCATTCTTCCCTATGGGTATGATTTTTAGGCGACTCGGGGCTTTTTTTATCAGAAGACGCATCTCAGGAAACTTTCTATACCTACAGTGCCTAAAAACATATCTACGCTGGCTTATTGCATTTCCTCTAAGCATAGAACTTTTTATCGAAGGGGGAAGAAGCCGAGATGGGAAAATACGTAAACCTCAAACCGGTATTTTACAGCTTATTTTTGAAAGTTTTGGATCAAGAGCAAGCAAACCGTACAAGATTGTCCCTATTAGCATTAACTATGACTTCACTCCAGAAGTGTCCTCGTATACACAAGAACAACATGGTAAAGAAAAGAAAAAAGAGTCACTTTTCTCTCTTTTACAGTCCTCCACACGTTTAGAGAAGTATCACGAATGCCATATTCGTTTTTTAGACCCGATTGATACGCATGATTGGATCCAGACCCATGGTAATAACAAAGCTAGTATCCAAAATTTGGCTACACAAGTTATGCAATCGGTGCAACAAGCTACGGTTGTCACACCTTTTCAGATCATAGCATGTGCCATTTTAACATTGAGTACACCCTTGTTTGAAGATGATCTTTATCAGGCTTGTTTACAGATCAAGCAATATCTAGAAAGTGCAGGTGTGATGCTCACTGATGAAGCCAAAAATTTTGAGCAAAACTTTCCAAATATTGTCGATAAAATACTCAAAAAAGGATGGGTCAGCAGACAACCGGGATTTTCCTATCAAGTTGTCGATGCCAACCGAACAACGATTCATTATTACTTGCACTCTATTCTACATTTTTTTGCTCCTGCGCTGCTAAGTATAACCAGCACTGAATACTTAGCACTGGCCAATGATATCATCACGCGAGAATTCCCTGTTCTTGCACCTAACTTTGCATCCACTTTGGAACAGCCTGAAACTAAAACAATTATTAAAGAAATTGGCAGGTGCATTGTGTTGCCATATGCAGAAATTCTAAAAGCACTCCACAAAGAGTCATTAGATAAAATTGTCCACCACCTGGCATTTAACCCAGAACAAAAAGGATCGCATAAACACACAAATAACTCTGGACTAACGTATCAAAAAATCAAACATGCCCATGATTTTTTTTCGACAAAGAGCGATGAGGAAATCCGTCAGATTGATCGTTATCTACAGACGCTATTTCCTGCAGCAGAAAATTTATTGTAGTCATGCTTGTACTGTCGGCTCCCTCATTGGTAAGCAAAAGAAATCATATAAAAATGCTATTGTTTTGATATAATGGTGAGCGTATACCATGAAAGAATTACGCAAATTCCCTCGCTATAAAGCCAGCGTACCTGTTGAATTTTCTGACCGCAAAGAGTCTAAAGGCATGTTAATCAATGCGTCACGTGAAGGTGCACTGGTCTCGATTGAAAGCAAAATCAAACCCGTCAATGCATATGTTTCATTTCATGTCCTTTTATCGGAAATCGATTCGATCAAAATTGTTGGCAAAGTGGTTCGACATACCCAACACCAAGGTAAAGATGCAATGGGCATTGCAATTCTTGAGCTTAGCAGTAAAGACCTGTCGAATTGGCTCAATTTTTTAGGCGGAATTCGTGAAGACGGTGAAGCAATTCCCATTCGAACCACTGACCAAAACACACTCAAAAACAAAAACCCAAACTTTACAATCAAGTTTTTAACTCGAGCGAAACTTAAACAATTTTTTCCTTCGTCATTACGCGACGAATTTTACTTCACAACAACACGTGCGATGAACCCAGGACAAGAGATCAACCTTACCTTGCTTCATCCTGATAATGACAATTTGCTTCATCTTTTGATTGTCGTACAAAGATATGGAGATCATCCAACCAAAAAAGGCAAACAAGGACTATATTGTAAATTTGTAGAACCAAACCTAGAATTAAAACAAAATATTCAAAATTTTGTATAACCGTTTGTTTACGATATACAGCAAATACCCATGAAAACCAGTCCTATAGATATTGTACTTGTACACCATGATTTGGGGGCCTCTAAACCAGGAGCTTCGAAAGGTCCATCAATTTTGTGGCAAGCACTGGAAAAAACACCTCTCGGATCTAACTTTGTATCCCACATCTATCAAAAAGAACTACATGCTACTGCAACAACATTTACTCATGCAAAACATATTGATTTGATTTCACAAACCATATTTGAAATATCGGAACGCATCAAAGCCAATATGCAGCGCGACAGATCCAGTTTGGTTATCGCCGGAGACCACAGTACCGCTGCTGGCACCATTGCCGGCATCAAGAAAGCACATCCAGACAAACGTATAGGCATCGTATGGTTTGATGCACATGCTGACATTCACTCCCCGCATACAAGCCCATCTGGGAATATGCATGGTATGCCGTTAGCCATTGTCACTGACCAAGATAACACCATCAATCGTATCAATAAAATCACTGAAGCTGAACATATTGCATGGGAAGATTTGCAAGCTTTGAGTGTCATTACGCCTGCAATTTATCCAAGAGACATTGCCTTTATTGGTATTCGTGATCTTGAGGCACCAGAAAAAAAGCTACTCAATAGTCAAGGTAGCCTAAACTTATATGCGCATGATATCAATAATCTAGATGTTACAACCTGCATAACCAAAATCTTAGAACATCTCAAAGATTGTGACTATATTTATGTAAGTTTTGATATCGATTGCCTTGACGCAAGTGAAGTACCAGGCACAGGAACCCCAGTCGATAAGGGCCCTTCAACATCTAAAGTGATTGAAATTTGTAAATCCCTCCTTAAACGCCCAGAAACCGTATGTTTTGAATTGGCTGAATATAATCCATTGCTCGATCAACAGCAGAAAACCAAAGACGTCGCTCTTAAACTTCTCAAGCAAATTTTTGATTTATAATATACGATGCTGCCATATGCCCGCTCTTTACAGCACTCTCAATGGTACACGGAAGCCCCGTATCAACCCAGTCACCTGCATAATAAAGCCCTTTCACATCTTGGCTCTGAATATTAGGTCGAACTATATTCTGACCAAGTGGAGGTAACCAAGTTGCATTTTTCATCAAACTCTTTTTTGCTCTAGATATGCTCACGTCACCACACAGTGGAGCCAATGTTTGTTTTGCCATTGTAATCAAATCGCTTGTGGATTTTTTGATCAAGTCATCTGCACCAGAGGCAACCAGAGTATAATGCGATACTGATTGATCCTGCATAAACGATTGTTTACGAAAAACCCAGTGAAACGGCGTATCCCAAAAACCAACATATGCATCGTCAAACAAATGTCGATTCGTCCATATATGGAGTGAGACAATAGGGGAAGACTCCATATGTTTTACGTTACGCGCGAGAGTTTGCAATCTAGATTCTTTTGCCAATAGCCGATACAAATGGTTGGGCGCAATAGCAGTAATCACATAATCTGCTTGCACCTTTTCCCCATTTTGTAGAACAACACCTTTGATCTTTTCATGATCAAGTATCAATTCAGATACAGTTTCACGCAAACGTATAGATCCACCTTTTTTTGCCATATAGGCTTGAGCGGCATCTCCAAAGAGCTCTGTCAACCCAACATCAGCCAATCCCGAAGCAGAGTCTTTACAAGAAGCCATAAAACCCTGTGTCAAAACGACCTTCAGCAAGTCTGCAGGTGCCCTTTTGGGATCGACATTCAGTGTTGCCAAAATCAAAAGGTCCCAAAAACGCGTTTGGGTTGTTTGACTTTGTTTGCACCGACTCAAAAATTCCGCGCAAGACATGCAAGCCAGTTGCGTATCTGTATATTTTTTTAACCCTCGTACAACATGGATGATTGAAAATCTTTCTAACATTGAGAATGCCCGGTACTGCATATAGCCCAACAAAAGATGTAAAGGAGCAGGCAAACGGTAGGTTTGCAAAAAGGCTTTCTCACCTGAAAGACCGATCATTAAGGTCGAAAAGGCATTACGGTATTTTACATGCTGATCTACACCCAGCCGACGCAGAAATCGGTCTGTTTCGTTATAGCAACCTAAAAACATATGCTGCCCATTATCGACAGGCTCACCTGTGGCAGGATCGGCTACAGAACTGGTTCTACCTCCCAAAATCCGGCTCTTCTCAAAAACTGTAGCTTGGTAGCCTTTTTCTACAAGTGCTGTTGCTGCACTTAATCCTGCACACCCACCACCTATGATAATGACTTTTTTCATTTAAAAAAAAGAGCCTATATATTGTTTGCGAGAAATCCAAAATTTTTTCCATATGGGCACAGTCACTTTATTGGATAAAATAATTTTTGGGTGCTTCGAAATGGCTCTATAAATTTCAGCATATACACCCTTCATGACTTCTGCAGGCCATATTTTTTTGCGATCCAATGTTTTATAAGTTTGCGCAGATTGTTGAAAATAGGCTCCTGCCACCTGCAAAAAATCTAAAACCATGGTCTCAAAAGCAGAAGACCAGTGTTTCTGCAAAAAATCTTCCTGCGTAATTTCATATTGAGTCCAATGTTCCTGTGGAATATAGATCCGATTCATTGCGCTATCAGTAAAAATATCTCTGGCAATATTGGTCAATTGTAAGGCGCGACCTGTAGCAATAACATAATCTGATGGAATCTCTACATGTTGTTCAAAAACGTCCATACACATATAGCCAACGCTACTTGCCACAGCATCACAATAAACAAAAAGATCATTCCAAGTCTGATATTTTTTCTGGGAAATATCCTGTAATACTCCATCCATCAACCAATACAAATGGGAAACAGGAATCGAAAATTTCTGCACACTCCAATGCAACTCTTGGAAAAAGATTTCTTTCGACACATCCAACACATCGACTTTCTTGCGAATGTTGGTTAGACCGATCAACGCGGAAACATCGTCTGTTGCTTCATCAACTGTATCATCAACGACGCGACAAAACGCGTAAATCGATGACAGCGCCCGCTTCTTATCTTTATTAAGACCCCAAAAAGCGGCATCAAAACTTGTCTTACTTTGTTTTAAAACGGTCTCAGGATGCATAACCTAGACAAGCCCTCAAAAGCATATAAAGTTTATCCCTTTTTTTGATCATGGGCCTCTGTGATAACACACAATACCTTTGTTTTTTGATTTTTTGTAAAATCATCTCTCCGCCCAACACAATCATGGCAATTTCTTTTTGCAAACGACCATCTAATAGGGGGATCAACTTCTTACCCTCGTCAAACATCGTCTGCGTTTGAGCTACCAAGTATTGTATCACTTGTGTAAAAGCTTGGTTCTCATCTCTTTGGTATAATCTTTCAAGAGAGTACCCAAATCCTTGCATAATATTGGTTGGAATATAGACCCGTTTTTTTTCTAAATCCACCGATACATCTTGCCAAAAATTGGTAAATTGCAAAGCACTGCATATCGCATCCGAATATACATTCAGCTGTTCATGACGATAACCGTGGATGGACAAATACAACCGACCGATAGGGTTGGCAGAGCGTCTTGCATAATCAACGATACCTGACCAGTTGGCATACTCACTTTGCTGCACATCTTGTTCAAATGCATCTAAAAGATCGTAAAAAAGTGCGTGTGGCAAAGCATGTTTCTCAATCGTATCTGCCAAAGTGAGGAAAAGTGGATCTTTTGCGTTTCCCGCAATGCATTCATCCAGCAGGTGTCGCCATTTTTTTAGCTCCTCCATTCGCCGCCCATCAAACATAGCTTCGTCTGCATAATCATCGGCAGTCCGCGCGAAAGCATAAATCGCATGGAGGCTTTGCCGATACTTTGCGGAGATCAACCAAGATGCCACTGGAAAATTTTCATAATGGTCCCGGGCAAGACGACTGTAAGATTGATAGTCATGGATATGTTGAGAAGTCATAGAAACCTGTAAAAAGGATTTTTTTTGTCTATACCCTTTTCTGGCCATTTTGGCAAAAAAAACTACCATTTGGTTGCGTTGAGTCATCTGGTTTTTTCTGCTATAGAAAAGATTATGAAGTTGGGGAACCATTTTATAAAAACTGGTTTGAGTGTTGTTTTACTATTTCTCTCAAGCTGTCAAAAAATGGATACCTTTGATCAAGAAGGTATGATGGAAGTTTTTAACGGCACCATGCGTGTTACACCTGGTATCAGTAGTGAAATCAAGTCAGATATCAACTCCGTAGGCATGTTTTCTTACAACTCTAACGGCAAAGAGGTCATTATTGCCGATGCGTCTGGTAAAGCGATCTCGCTTCGAGAGATGCTTTTGGCCAACGCCAGCGCCGAGCAAGTTGACAAGTTCAAACTTCTTTTAACCATCAAAGAACTGCACCCAGATGATCGACTCGAATTTTCTGGATTTCGTGGAGAAGTTGTTCCAGGAACAGGGGGGAAGGAACTCCGCGTAACCCAACTCGAATCATCCACACAAGGTATCAAAGAGCTCAATGTCCAGGTCGAAGGCTATGCAAAAATCGACCGTAAAAACAAACTGTATATTACAAGCAATATCCATGTATTCATCAACAAAATTGATATTGAAAATTTTTTACCAGAGTTATTAGAAGTGATTGCGGTGGGCGAAGACAATAAACCACTTTCGGAAGTAGATGATGATAGTTATATATTGTCTATTGCCAATATTCAGTTTACTGGTGTAGCTTTAACGGGACTATTGTAGGAAGGGTGCTATGATAATCAGCCGCATGGTTAAAAAAAACAGGGTAAACATTTGTTTAAGTTTTCTGCTTGTCTCTCTACTTTGTCACTGTGATGTCATTCCTGAGATTTCGCCCGACCGCAGCGAGCTCACTCGCAATTTTTTAGAACGTAGTAAAGGTTTCAAGCAATTTAATCTTATCACCAACAACAAAAGAAAAGCTGGTCAAACAGATGACGACAATACTGGGGATGATCAAAAATCCCAAGAAGAAGTCAACCAAGCCCAAAGCAAAGGGGCCATTTTGCTTTTCCGTTCATCCATCAAAGAAAAAAAACCACTTATTCAATATGTCACCAAGTTTCTTACAGAAAACGAACAATTAGGTCCTCTTGAATCTCATGGTGACAGACCTTATAAAATTACTGACCTCTACCATAAAAGTGACGAAATCACTTTCCCAAAGGGGGCCGATTTAGGCTCTTATTTCTTTCACAACAACACCATTTTACAGGGCAACGTCAATTACTTGCTTGCCTTACCAGAAGATAAAGACAACTTGTCTGCACTTGGCATTAACAAAGATTCTTGGGATTCAATCAAAACCAACGTCGCGCAAAATTGCCAATCTGATATTATGGGATTTGAACTACGCTCAGAACTTGCTTTTGATTTTGGCCCTACCTCGCTAAGTGACTTTGACATCGGTGATCATCTTTTGGATGCTGCATTTTTGGATAAAGATCCTATTTTATTTGATTATCTACAGCCCAGTGTCAAAGACGAAATCAAAGGTATTTTCAACTATTCTTTAGAAAAAGGTAGCTTGGTCAATCACATCATGATCTGTCCCGATAATATGCCTACGGTCTGGCTCATTCGCGATGATCAATCGATCAAACAAGAAAGTATTACTGAAGAATCTGGTCTTCTCACCATTCAGTTCAAAGATACGGTACAAAGGAACTTTTTGAAAAAAATCGAACTCAGTCCTGTCGCTTCGTTGCTCGATTTGGCTATCACCGGTAAAAAAGGCAGCGACGTAAAAGTATTTACGCGTGATACATATGAAGAATATATCAAAGTCCATTTACCCTTGGTACCAAAGATTGTAACAACTTTTGCAGAAAAGAAAAAAAATGGTACCGCTTCTGAAAATTCTACTACAGAGGAAATTGCCAGCGGTGATAACAACAGCAGCGCTACAAGCACAAACAACCCTTTACTCGTTGACCCTGCATACGCTGCTGTACAAAATGAAATTTTGAACGATCCAAATCGACGTAGAAAAACCCTCTCATCAACTTCTGCAGGAAATACGACAACACCAAGTCATCAACCCGCAACGACCAACACACCGACTTCTTCTTCACCCAATGTTGATATTCAAGCTGGAAATAGTGATGAATACGAAGATTTGAAAGCCAAAATTGCGACCTGGAACAATGGTTTACGTAACGATAGTAACGCCAACCCATTTTTTTCTACCGTGCTCAACAAAATTTCACATTTGTTTTATGAGCCCGATGGACAATATCTCCCCATGGGTTCGCCGCATTTGGTGCAAGATGGCAATGGCTTTTCATCGCCGCTAGGTAAAATCTGGAATGGCGACCTCTTCAAAAATGACACTGAATACAGTGATGCTGAGGTAACAACCTATTGTAGTAATTTTCCTTTTATTCGTGAATTAACTTTCCACACAGATATTCGTCCGCCCAAGAACGCTGAAAACAAAAACTATGTTCCCAGCCTTGGTAAAACATTAGCAGATGCAGTCATTGATCAATTGTGGGTAGATGCAAATCCAGCCAATTCAAAATATTCGTCCAGCCAAGACAAAACCGACAACTCAAAAGAAAAACCCAATAAAAATGCACGCGCTGCGGTTGAGATGATCACCTATGGTGCTTTTAACGTAGCTCCGGGGGATCCACTAAAAAATAACCAGCGCATGAATATGAAAGTATGTGTTGATCCAGCTTCTGGGAAATATGATATTTTTTGGAAATCGGCTGGTACAGAATTCACATGGAAACCCGGGGCGCAGTGGAAGCTACGACATGCAAAATTTGATAAATATGTCAAAGATGCATTGGCCAAAACGTTTACCGAAACCGATACTCCTTTGATCGCCAACCCCAAACCATGGCGAAAAGCATCCAAAGCCATTCACTTCCTAAAAAACCAACACCTCAATGACGTCATGGCACTTGCCCAAAAAGCCAAAGACACTTCTATTTACAAAACGCTCTCAAACCGTGCCAATCAGTCCCCTTCGCAAACCAAAGTTGTATGTTCAGAGAACATTAAAAAGTGTTTTTTGATTTTTCAAGCTACTTTCTTACGCGCACTTAACCCCGCCATCCTCGCTCTGTATATCAACCCCCCAACCAACCTGTTACAGAAATATAAAGATCGTATTCAAGATACAGCCCCCATTCCTTATTCGGTTATTTATGGTGAAATGATTCAGCAGATGATGGATAAATATAACAATACACCCAATGGCTATCATAAAAGTGAAACAACGTTATATGGCGCGCTTGAAATTAAATTAGATGAGCTTGATCAAGAACATGTGCCACTGCCTGCAACATTTTTTTCTATGGACAGCATCAAAAACAAAGTTTTCGATGCTGTAGGGCTAAACAAAGACAAAGACGGGTATGTGTACTTTACTGGCGCTACAGCAGAAATGTACTTATCACTTACAGCAAAAGATGCTTCCAATACGAATAAGACATCCCAGCCTGTTATGTAACCATACAGGTTTAATAGTCATCTAATTGTTATTTGATCCATATTTTTAGCAATGAACGCAAAGATGGGGAAGCCATGTGAGAACTTGCGTAAGCTGTCGAATATGACTTCCCCAACTTTGCGCGGTCTTGAATAAAACCAAAACAACCAATACAGATTTTACCATCAAAAATTTCCAGCGTTATTGATCTTGATATCACCATTGCCTGTTTGTAAGCTGGTAATACCATAATACCCGCCAGCTCCAATGGCCACAATCCCAGCCCAGAACCACCATTTTTTATATAATTTCGTTTTTGCAGCTTGCGCTTGTTGAATACCTTGGTTTTCTTGTCTCGCCTGCCCAAGTGCTGATACATTGGGGTCAGCAGCAAGCATGTTTTGTTTACCTGAATTCACCAAATATCCATCTGCACGGATTTGAGTCAGTAGGGCCGCTGCCAAATCAGCATTTGAACCCGGCAAATCAGCCAAACTATTGCCCATATGAATAAAAGCCACTTGTGAAAACTCGCCCGTACGAACATCAAACAATTGACCAAGTATCCGATACCCCTCTACCTTCTCAATATTCGATAAAAAAACCATATCTGCCCCCAGCGCTCTACCGCGATTCTGGATAAAGCTTACATCTTGTGATTGCTGATCTGCGCCTTCTCGAATGCGAAATAAATGTTGTTCTTTTGAAATATTGATCAGTGGTTGAATATTTGCCTGCAGGTTTTCGACAGGCTTGTTAAGTTCGACCAATTTTGTCCATGGTGTTAAAGGACTTTTGGGAGACTCCACCAGCACATAATAGGTGCCAGGTATTAACCGTAAAGTTGATGGCACTTTTCCTTCGAGCTTACCATTGATATAAATATTGGCGCTACTGATATTACTGCTAATTTTTACAGTTACGCGTGGTTTCTGTAAAACTCTCTGTTTTACTTTTTCAAATGCTTCTACCACTTCAGGTGAGTACGTTCTCGTCGATAACGTCAAATTGGTATCAAGATAAACCGCTTTTTCTAGTTCCTTATGTGCAAGCTCTTCGTATGCAATTTTTGTTGGACTTTGCTTAAAAAGAGCCAATAAAGACATGGCAAGATACAAATGAGATTTCAATAAATCTCGATTCGATCGCAAGTGAGAGAGGTTACGAATCCACTCATCTCGACTTTCAGCAAGGAGCTGTTGCGCTTGGTCAAACTCCAAATATTGATATGCTTGCACGCCATCTTCAAGAAGCTTTTTTGCCTTAACCAAATACACTTCATCTTTTTGTTCCACTTCAGCAGGGACTACATGCTTTTGAATAAACGCCTGTATTTCATGTGGGGGAACGACCGTAACTTGATTCGCTTGATAAAAAGATTCAAATGCAGCACGCTGAATTTGCGGATACCTATCTTGGATAGCATCAAGCACTTTTACATGGTCAACCAAAATTTTGGGCTTACCAAAAGTTTTAGCGTCATCTGCATAGCTGAGCATGGGCAATAACCAAATCATCAATACCCAATAAGTAAAGAAAGATTTGTATCTATAAAACCACGACATGTTAAGGAATCTCCGTCACCAGAGTGCTACTAGACACCCCACTATCGAGTATTCCACTAAAGTACACACCAGCTCCTGCACCAATCACAACTACGCCAACCGCTGGCCAGAACCACCACTGCTTAGTGATACGTTGCTTTGCCGCTGCCGGCTCTTTGGGCGGATCATAGTTTACTGTGGTTTGTTGTTGTTTTAGCTGCTTTGCAGGGATTTCTTTTGCTACACTTGATGGAACCGCAGGAGTTTTAACCACATAACCGTCGTTACCAATAAAGGCTAATAGTGACGAAACCAACTCCTTGGGATTTTGCGCTTCAATTGCCGGTGAAAGTTCCTGACTTCTTTGATCAAACAATTGACCTCTGACTTTACCCGACAGCGGGGTTAAAAACAAAAAGATATCCCCACCAACACTTAAACCAATTTCATCCAAAAAAGTGACGCGATTTTTTTCCATTTCAGCAACATTAGCCACTGTATCAAAAAAACGTATTGCATCTTGTTCTTGAAGGGAAGCAAGGTCTGCTGTCACGCGATTTTGTCCAACCACAATAAATTGCTCTGTGACTTTTTCTTCGAAACCTTGCAAAGCAAACCGAAAATAATGTTTACCTACAGGAATATTTTTAAGTGAAGCCGGTGCCTTACCTATGCTTTGGCCATCAAAAAAAACTTCTGCCCCAGCGGGTTCGACTTGGATCGTCACATCCCCAACGTCTCTTTTTTCAAAAGCGTGATAGACTTCTTCATAAAGCTTTCTTACTTGAGGAGAGTAATATTTTTCAGAAAGTTTTTTTTCTTTGCGGGAAGGATCAATCAGCATGACTTCTTCCATTTGGATGCGTGCTTCTTGCGTACGTCCCAAAGCTAAAAAACTTTGGGCCAACTGAAATTTTGTTGTACGAAACGATGTAAATGAATCTTCATCCCAGAGCGTACCTTTATATAAACGTTCAGCTTTACGAAAGTAGTCTACTGCATTTTCCATATCAAGATTTTGATAGGCATTTTTACCCTGCTGAAAAAACTCAAATGCTTCTTTTGATGATGAAGGTTGTTGTTTTGATGAATATTTCTCAATAAACGCACGAACCTCCTCATGCTCAACAACTAAGACTTTATCCGAAGCAAGTAACTGATTTGTGATAGCCTCAACCGCAGGTTTAGACTGTTCCCCACGCATAGGAGAAACGACAACCGATGGTTTAGACTGCGCATATAAATTATTCACACCTACAACAATGAAAAATAATAAAGATATACGACAGACTTTCATCATCAGTTCAAAGGATTATCCACGTTTAAAACATTCGATGTCATACTTCCGCCCGAACCAGCCAAAATGAAATATCCACCTACACCAACTGCAAGTGCGCCAAGACCAATCCATAAAAGGTTCGTATTAAAGCCCTTGTCTTTCTTGACTTCTTTTTTGGCGTATGAAGGCTCCTGAAAATCTTTTTGGAAATCGATATCACCGGTTATGGGTGTGGATACTTTTTTGACAACGGCATCAATCCACTGTTCAACTGCCTTAACCACTCGCTGGCTGACTTTTTTAGGTTTTCCACTTACACTCTTGGTAAACACCGAAGAATACTTACCTGCCATCACATCATAACTTTGTAGTTTCATATCCAACTGCTGTTTATCGTTGGCCTCAACTTGCCCCAAAATAAAGTAATCAATAGAATGTTCTTTCGCTGCGCTTTGCAAAATACGTGTTTGCTGGCTGTCTTTTTCTTGCTCAAATTGGTTTTTGGCCAAGAATATTTTCTCTTGCTCTAGTTTAGCAATGATATTTTGTTCACCCTCTTTTACGTCCAGAAGTTGTTTGTATAACTTATGCCCAGCTTGATCGATCGCGATAAAATGTTCACCCGCAGGAACATCACTGATAGTAACCGGCGTCTCTCCGACGTCCATACCATCAAGCATAACCTTGGCAGCTGATGGATTTGAATCAATATGAATGGTACCACTGGGCAATTTTTGGACAATAGCGGCTTGGTTACTATGAATTTCGACAATTTTTGGTGGAAAATCTCGCGAAGGCAGTTTTCTGGTCTTTCTTTGGGTGTCCAGTTTGACCATTTCTTGGATGATCTTTTTTCCTTCATTTTCTCTACCATCAAAATAAAGGGCCATGCCTAAATACAAATGAGAATACAACAAATAATGATTATCTTGTAAAGAACCTATACCCGCACGGTAGCCTTTGACTGCTCGATTAAGCTCGCGAATCGCCTGCGCCAACTCCAATGTTCGATAATGTTCCACACCCTGGACAAAATGCTCATACGCGCTTTGGATTTTTTCAGAAGAGGCCTGCGATAGTCGACTCATAGGCTGCATGATTTCGACCTCAACAGTAGACTCGCTTAATACTTGAAAATCTTCTTTTGATTGCAATGTATCACGAATGGTTTGGGATACGCTCTTTTCTTCATCACGGTGCACCCCATGTTGAAAACCAATAATGGCAACATTTTTTCGGGAAAGTGCTTGCCCATACACAGGAAGATCAATAGAAACAGCGCCCAAAAACACGGCCATATATAAAGCCAATGATTGTTTGACGCCAAGTGGAGGAAATTTCACCATCTAAAGTCCCTTTTTTGATACAATATTCCTGTAAGAGTATGATTTTATTTCTATTTACCTCCTAAAAGAGTAACATAAATAGGTCAAAATAGCATTGAAAAGAAAAACCATGTTAGATTTTATTCAACAAATTTCGTCAGTTGGCCCCAAATACCTTAGCCTTTTTTGCGGCGCGCTGGCGGCGTTCACTTTAATTTACAGCATTTTCCCTGACACCTCGCAACTCGCTGCTCGCAAACGACTGGGGATGGAAGATGAAAGTGTACAACCCAAGAACATTGCCGTTTTTAAATTGCTATATCCACTATACTCAGCGATTGCGTCATTATTTTATTCAGAATATTTTCCAAGCTGGGCTGTAGCTTGGGTTGAAAAAAAACGCCCGACAGTAAGCAGGAAACTAACCATTGCCAATCTCCGAAGTGAAATTACTCCAGATGAGTTTATTGCATTTGGCCTGACCATGGCTGCACTTGTTCCATTGTTAATGTATTATTTGTTTGGTACGCTGCGCTTTAATATCCCAACTTTTCTTCACCCTGCCATATTGCTGTTTGGTTTTTTCTACTCTGATTTATGGCTGGCCCAAGCTGTCAAAGCAAGACAAAAAAAAATTCTCCGCGCCCTCCCTTATACACTTGATCTCTTAACGCTTTCTGTCGAAGCCGGAATGGACTTTATTGCAAGTCTACAACGCATGTCTGAGCGGAGTAAAAAAACTGCGTTACTGGAAGAACTCGATATTGTGCTCAAAGAAATTCGCCTGGGTACCACCCGCTCAGACGCGCTTCGCAATTTAGGCGAAAGGCTGGATATTGAAGAAATTGCATCCTTTACTTCGTTGTTGATCCAAGCCGATCAACTCGGTTCATCCATCGGCATGGTTTTACGCGCACAATCTGACCAACTACAGACCAGAAGGTTTCAAAATGCTGAAACAGCTGGTGCCAAAGCTTCACAGTTGATATTGCTTCCATTGGTATTTTGTATTTTTCCAGCTGTCTTTATCGTCATCTTGGGCCCGCTGGTGATTAAGTTTTTGGTCCAAGGAGGCCTTGTTTAAAACCATGGTTGTTGCTCGATTGCAAAAAAACAATGCAGTGATCTCCGACCATGTGATCCAAGCAGACACTTTTGGCAAAAGGCTCAAAGGCCTGATTGGATACAAACAGCTTCCTCCTAACCATTCCATACTCATCAAGCCTTGCAAAAGCATTCATACTTTTTTTATGCGGTTTCCCATTGATGTACTTTTCTTATCTGATCAAAATGATGTTATTGCCATGTATAAAGCTTTACAGCCTTATCGTATCACAGCAACCGTTCGCAAAGCCTGCGCAGTTTTAGAAACCAATGCCGGCGTGATTATTACACATCAAATCAGCCTTCGAGATCAATTGAGGTTTGAAATATGAAACCCGTTTTGCATATCATCTCAGGTGTCGCAGCCACCCGAAGTTTTGATCTCAGGCAAGGTGACCAAACCATAGGTCGAGAAAACTCCGCCGACATCCAAATCCCATCTAAAGAAATTTCCAGACATCATGCTCGCATTACAATACAAGGCGAGAAAGTTGCAATCATTGACCTGCAAAGTTCCAATGGCACGATTGTCAACACCAAACGTGTTAATTCCAAAGCGCTCAAACATAAAGACCGTATCATTCTAGGGGACGTTATTTTAGAATTTCGTGACGAAGAAAAGTATATCGCACAGAAGTTTGATGGTGGCAAAACCCTTTATCAACAAGCTACCAAAGTCATGACCGAACGTCTCAAACCCAGAAACCTATGGCCGTATTTCTTTATGTTCTTTGGGTTTTCATTTGTTTTGGTGTCTTGGTTGATGCATTCCTCTTATAAAAGTCTTCTGCACGACCGACTGACCCAGTCCTATATCCAAAACGCACAAAATATCACGCGCTATCTTGCTGAAAAAAACCGTGAAGATCTTAAACTGCATAACCACCTTTTACTTGATGTGAGTGTAGTCGAAAATGAGCCCGGGGTGATCGATGCCATGGTCATCAGCAACAAAGGTCGTATTCTTGCGCCAGCCAAAAATGCTGATAAAACCGATCAAGGACCCTATGTCATGGAAGCACTCAGCCATGATTCCAACACGCTTATTCTCCCAAGTCCGCGCAATAGTAAAGGCCACCAAGTATTTGTCCACCCCATTCGTGTCTATGACGATCGGCAAGGCAAATACGTCACCCTGGGTGTCGCCAAGATTATTTTTTCAGCCGATAAAGCCATTGGCGATCTCCCTGAAACAGATCAAATGCTTTATTTGATGTTATTGCTATCATTATTGATTTCAATGGGCTTAAGCTGGATTGTCTCTAAATCACTATCGATTCCCATTACCCAATTGGCCGAAAAAGTGCAGCGTTGGCGCACCGGTCAAGCCTATCAAAACCAATCCGCACCGTTTAAAGATTGGGATCCATTATATCAAGCCATTGAACGAGCCATCGAAGAGGCTGACAAATAGTAAAACTTTGGGCATTGTGCCTCACAGATTCAATAGTGTTCAAATCCTAAGAATGTTATACAATATCGCTTACGTTTATTGAAAAGCAAAAACCACTTCGATTTGGTGTATACTATACATGTAGGGCAATAATAAAGTGAATCAAGAACAAAACATATGGTTAGAGGCTACCCAAGGGCTGATTCAAGGCCAAAAACTACCCATCGATCAGGGCCAGATCACTTTTGGCCGGACTGCACAAAACGATGTGGTATTGGCTGAGCAAGCCATATCTCGACAGCATGCACGTATTTTCTTTGAAAACAATCAATTATGGATCACTGATTTAGGTAGCAAAAACGGCACAATGGTGAACAAAAAAACTATTACCCCCCATCAAAACGTTGCAATCCATCCCAATGACTCCATTCAGCTGGGATCGACCATTTTACACGTTATCAAAAACCCGTCATCCTTTACTCATATATCGAGGGCTGATCCAGGACCTAAAAAAAATACAACCCTGGCCAGACTCAAAGCCAACCCCTTACCCGACTTTCTTGCCAAAGGTAAGTCGTTTAAACTTCCCCCCATCAATCGAAGAGTAGTCCTCTACGGGGGAATGGTTTTTGTATTGTTGGTTTTGGTAATTTCCTCATCTTCTAAAAGACAAAAAAACCAAACACCCTCATTAAAATCAACTTATGAGAAACAAACCATCACCATCCCAGATCACTTTCAAACCGATAGCGACCAGATACAAAAAATACCAACGCTTGAAGAGGTCGAGCTACTTATTTCTCAAGCACAATCTGCCATTCGTTTCGAAGATTATCATACGGCCATACGCTTATATGAACAGATTCTTAAAGTTCGGCCTGAAGATGAAAAAATCATTGCTTACTATAATGTCGCGAAACAGAATTTATATCGAAAAATTCAAATCAATCGAAATATTGCAATCATTGAAGTAGAAAAACTCAATTTTGAAAAAGCCATGCAACATTGGCAGCGTATTGCTGAATTGACGCAAGGGCTTGATCCAGAAAGATATAACGAAGCACAAGAACAGATCAAGTCTCTAAGGAGCATGATTGAAAATCCGTCATGAATATCAGTATCAAAAAAGACGGCAAGCTGATCAAACAAGTGACGCTACAAAACCAACCTTTGATTGTGGGTCGCTCAACTTCCGCGGATATCCAACTCCTTGATGCTACCATTTCAAGACAGCACCTAAAAATCACCAACAATAACCTTTCAGTAACTTTTGAAGATCTGGGATCCCGCAATGGTATTTTTTTTAAAGGATCAAAAGTTCGCAGTAAAGAAATTTTTCCAGGGCAAAATGTTCGTGTCGGCATCTATATTATATCTGTAGATGCACTTGATCCATCTGAACAAAAAACCATTGCCATGCTAGAAGAAGGCGAAGAGGCAAAAACCGAAGTTGCCTATACTCTTGATGATGTCGATATGGCTGACGAACTCACTCTAGATGCACCGCCTATAGAAATTTCCAACCCACTGTTACATGCTGATGTAGTAATGCCTGAAAACGACGAAGATCTCCATAAAGCAAGTACAAACAAGTCTAAAACCAATAATGCAGATTCTTTTATGCAGGCTATTGCCGTATCACAACCTCCGCATTCCTTGCCAGATATTGAAGATATGCATGACTCAAAAACACATTTGGATACGCAAGAAGAAAGCTTTGCCTTTGAAAACTCTAACCCTTCATTTGCTAGTATCGAAGATGCACCCATGGCCAACCTTGACCAAGAGGATACCAGTGAAAACATTCATCCATCAAATCTGTCTAAAAAAAATATCCGCGAAACCAGGGAAGATAAAAATTTGGAAGAGGATGAAAAAAGTTTTTTCGACAATGGGATTGCGACCAAGAAGATTAACTCAGATGAAATTGTAAGCTCTCCTGTGATTGAAAATTCCAACCCTCTATTTTCAGAAGTTCTCAAAGAGGAAAATAAAGAAGATGAAAAAACACCTTCGATCGCGTTTTCTTCTCTACAAAGTAGCCCACAAATCAAAAGTGATGATTCGCCAAGGGATATCTTTCAAAATAATCACCCCGAGGATCAGGAAAGCAATATTGAAACCGGTGCTTTTACCCCACCAACCCCATCTAGTTCACGTACGCAAATTCGCAACTTTGAGCGGGTGCCCTCTCCAGCTCCTTCAAAAACACTTTCAACTGCCAAAAAATATATGTTTGTGCTTTCGGCCATTCTCATTGCAGCACTTATGCTTTTTTTGGATAAAGATGTTCAACGCGCCATCTTTCGCAAAGAAGCCAAAACATCTTCTCCCCAAAATATAGATAAAGAAAGTACACGCATCGTTCTTTTTAAAATCGAAAAAGTTCGAAAAAACCTAGAAGACGAAGACCTTACAGCTGCCAAACAAGAGGTCAAAATATTGTTGACAGAATACCCCGAACACCCTGAAGTAAAAAAGTTTTTACCTGAATTCAACCAGAATAAGGCCCTGATTGAGCAAAAAATACAAATCGAAGAACTCGAAAAATCAAAAAAACAAGATCAGGTCACACTTTTTTCACAGCAAGCCAGTAAACTTATAGAAGATAAAAACTACGATGCTGCCATTGAGACCTATCAAAAAATATTACAAATCGCGCCGGATGACCCCGATGCCTTGGAGGGCATTGATACCGCCGAGTCTCTTAAAATTCAAGAAGAACGCAAAGAGTTTGCAAAAAAGCAAAAACACCAAATGCTCGATCGCATATTTAATGAGGGGGTAGAGAAATTCGAGGCCGGTGAATTTGGCAAAGCCAAAAAACTTTTCGAACAGGTTACAGCCGATGGGAGCCACGCAAAACACAAAAAAGCCGACGATTTTTTATCCAAAATTGCAACGCAAACCGATGGCGCGCTCAATGAAAAAATAGATGAGGCTAAACAACAGATTGATAATACCATCACACTCCCAGAAGCTTATAAGACACTATCCACATTAACCAAGCAATTCCCACAACACAAAGAAGCCAAAGAATATCTTAAACTTGCCGAAGATAAGATGTTACAAAAAGCCAAACAACTCTACGCTGAAGCCATTGCTCAGGAAGAGCTGGCCGGGGATTTCTCAACCGCGCTTGACCTGTATCACGAAGTACTCATTTATGCCCCAGATCCAAGCAGCGCCTACCATAAAAAGGCCAAAGAAAAGATCGAAAAACTAGAACTGTAATATTTTAATGCATCAAATCATGGGACCCTCATGCCATAACTTGTGCTTAAATCCGGCACAACTACCATCGGTGCCGACCTTGATCCATTTAAAATAATCGTTATATATCAATAATTTACATAAATACCCATTTGGCACCGGTCTTGCTTTTATAGAAAGTGTGATGTCGATAAGACTTTTGACATACCCTCAAAACAAAGGCCAAGCCTTGGTGGAATACGCCTTGTTGATCCCTGTGATCGCAGGTCTTTTTCTCCTGAGTACTTTGTTTTATCAGAGTTACGTCCAAGAGAACTTATACGGCAAACACGCAAACTACGAAAGATTTATGGAAGGAGAAAACCCAAGCCTCGGTCAAGAAATGATTGTCAGCTTGCCTATTCCATAAGCAATAGCAACCCAAGAAGGAGAATAAAACATGAAAAAATTCATCCAACAAAACAAAAAAACCAAAGGCCAATCTACACTTGAGTACGCTCTGGTCATTGGCGTTATTGTCACCGGCATTATTATTGCGGCCCAGAACTTTGTCGGTGGTGAAGATTCTGCAGCTGGTGAGCTTTTCAATAAAGCTATTGGTAAAGCAAGCCAAACACTTGACAGTGAATAGAATAACCATTTTTTGACAAGAAACTTTGGTTTTTCTCCGCTTCGCTTGTCCTCACACTGCAATACAAGGGCAACGTTACGAAGATTGCATAGGCTTATTCCATAAGCCCATCGAACTTTCAATAACGTACAATTTGCAGGTAGGGCAAGCGGAGTTACAATTTATGGTGTAGAATAAAACAAATATCTACATCCAAACAACAGGGCAGAAAGGAGAAAACAAATCGTGCCATTGTATGCACAAAGCAATCAAAATCGATTAAAAAAAGCCGGTCAAGCTTCGCTTGAACTTGCGCTGTTATTTCCCCTTTTATTTTTATTATTTTTTGGCGGGATCCAAATCATCATTTACATCCAATCGGCTACTGCTGTGCAATATGCAGCCTTTTCATCTGCCAGAGCCTTTCAAGTCTATGGTGATCGCAAACTTGCTGATATCGGATATCGCAAAATCGCCTCTCATCCCAAGACCAATGCCGACCAAACCATTGCTGAAGCCGCAGCCGAAATGGTTATTTTTGAAAGTTTGATGTGGGAGCAAAGTCGCATAGACCAACGCTCGAGCCTAGATATTTTCAATCGTGTCTACGAGGATGGTAACGATCTATCTTACAACCGCGGAGCAAGCTATGCATCTGGTGGCGCGGTTAAAGTCAATTTACATTGCGCCCATCCAGGGGGCTGTGAAAATGGCGAAGGCGTCACGGTCACTTACTGTATGCCGTTTGTGTTTCCAGGGGTTGATCTTTTCTTTGCCGCTCGTGAAAAAGAATATCCCTGTAAAGTACAGAGATTTGGCCGAAGCTATAACGGTGTTGCCTTGAGCAAATCTATCTTTTTAGGTCGGGAGCCATTGGAGCGATGAAATTCTTACGTTCAGATATACACTTAAACTGTAAGGGCCAGCTCACACTCGGTTTGGCTTTTGGTTTTACGATGATGCTGGCACTGTTTGCATTTGTTTTTAATACGAGCATGAACGTACGGGAAAAGATCAAACTCCAGCAAACAACAGACTTTGGGGTTCTGGTTGCAGCCAACGCTCAAAGAAAATATCTCGATATTATTCGCGATTACAATATCGCCATTGAAGCGCAGTGGTTTTCACATTTGGCACTTCTGCAAAACAATCACTGCGTGCAACCACTACCAGGCTTTACAATCACTGCCCCAAACAACTTACCAGGTGCAACTGATATCATTTCAATCCAAAATGTGGCCCAGGCCTATATCACTCGTGCCAATATCTCCGCCGTTTCATATAATGAATTTTCTAATGATGCGTCTCTGAACACGGGCGACTATTGTGACTACATTTGCAATAAATACAACGACGCCGTCAACAGTCAGATTCGAAAGCGCTTCGCTTCCATGCGTACAATCATCAAGAACCAAATCATCAACTTGATTCTCAATGCCAACCAAGATGCGCATCAATACGCGCTTCACCACTTTCTTCAGCCCAGCAATTTACCATGGGGCCTACAACTCAAATTGCGTTCTGTCTTAGGAGATAGCTATACTGCCACTGATACACTCGCAGGGTATCAAAACAACCTACTTAACATAGACGCCAACAATGGAGAATGGGGATATGAAGTAGCCAGTGAAAACAAGAACGACCCACTGTTTGTTCCGGGTGACGAGAGCAGACCCTTTATTTTTTATAAACATTATTTTTACCAAGATTCACGCGCAGCTCCGACTGACATGACCCAAGTTTGTAGAGTACTCGGTCCCATTGGTGGCATCAAATCGATGAATTCCAGTGTAAAAGTCGTTAAAACAGGCTCCTACGAAACCCATTTTTTTTCCGGCATCAACTATCTGCCTCCGTCCAATCTATTTGAAAACAACGAGGCCCTGGTCAAACGCAAAACCAATCCGGATGAATTAGGTGCGTCTGAAAACAGATTGCGTGATCCATCATTGTTGAGTCGGCGCTCCGCCATGGTTACACGCAGTGCTGCCAAACCTTTTGGAGGCAGTTTTCCTGCAGCTGTAACCAGCAATCTTACTTCTTTTATCAGCTCACTTTTATGGGGTGGCAATGCCAATACACCGCCAGCATTTACGCAAGGGGCGGGAAAAGAATTCAAAGGGGCTAAGCTTTTTGGCATCGCCGATAGTTTTGAGATTGGCGGCTACCCAATTGCCCGAGCCAATCTGGAAACCGAAACATTGGATGAGCAAGGTAATGTGCAGTCAATCTGGAAAATACTACAAGAGGACTATTTACATTGATGCGCATACATCGACATATTGTATCCAGACAAGTTACGCGATCGTCGGCACAATCATCGGTCGAACTGGCATTGTTGATTCCTATTTTTATTTTCATCATGG